>DATMZL010001124.1:0-6656 GCA_035607075.1 Polyangia bacterium | reverse complement strand
GGCGTCTCGGTCGTCGTCTCGATCGCGGCCGTGTAGGGGACGCCGGCGCGGTGGAACCGGTCGGTCACGCTGCCGTCGTGGCAGACGATGAACCCCTCGGCGTCCGAGCGGACGTCGGTCCCGGGCTCGTGCCCGGAGTCGACGATGCTGCTGCGCAGGACCGGCACCAGCGCGCCCGAGCGCGCGAGCATCGGCCGATAGCTGGCGCGGTCGCCGAAGATGTACGCGTAGAACAGCGACCCATGGATGAAGTTGTCCTGGTGGAGGTCCAGGGCGGCGTTCGGGGTCGGAAGCGCGTCCAGGGCGCGCGCCAGCGCGGCCGTCTCTTTCGGGACGCCGTCGTTGGCGGGGGCGACGCGCAGGAAGCCCTCGCCGTCGCGCAGCTCGCCGCGCCAGCTCCCTGGCGTCGTCTCGTAGCGAAGGAAGTCGTTGTTGGGGTGCTCGCCGGTGACGTTGTACCGGGTATGCGCCTCGAAACCCGAAGGGTTCACGCAGGGATAGATGGCGAGGCCGACGTCGCGCTCGGCGGCGTACGCGACGATCTCGGATGCATGTTCGAGGAGCGTCAGCGGTCCGGCCTTCTCGTCGCCGTGGAAGCCGGCCGTGATGACGACCGACCGCGATCCGGAGCTGGTCAGACCGACCAGCGGGTACTCATTCCCGCCCTCCATCACGCTCCCGAAGGTCACCGGGTGAGCGGCCGCCGGCAGTGACGTCATCCAGCGCGAGGCGTAATCCCTGAAAAGCACACCACATTTTGACATACGCCCCGGTAAATGCCCGGATCTAATCGAAATTGCGGTGGATTTCAGGGGCGGATACGCTGGCGACCATGGCGAATCCGCCACCGGCTCAGGCCCCGCGCGGTTCCCTTGCCGCGTCGCGTTCACCCATCCGTGCGGTCGGGATGGAGCGGGCCCTCCACAAGGACGTGTACCACTTCATCCTCGCGCGCGGCTGGCCGAGCTTCTTCGCGCTTGTGGCGGTGACGTTCCTGACCGCCAACGTCCTGTTCGCGTCCCTGTACCTGGCTCAGCCGGGCTGCATCGCGCACGCGCGGCCGGGGTCGTTCGAGGACGCGTTCTACTTCAGCGTCCAGACCATCGCGACCATCGGCTACGGCGGCATGTACCCGCTGACCCGGTTCGCGCACATCGTGGTCGTGGTCGAGGCGATGACGGGCATGCTCGGGATCGCCGTCATCACCGGGCTGACGTTCACGCGGTTCGCGCGACCGTCCGCGCGCGTGCTGTTCGCCAACAAGGTCACCGTCACGCCGCGCGACGTCGTTCCGCACCTGATGTTCCGCATGGCCAACTGGCGCCGCAACCGCGTCGTCGAGACACACCTGCGCGTGGTGCTGCTGGTGACCGAGCGAACGCGCGAGGGCGAGACGCTGCGGCGGCAGATCGACGTCCCGCTGGTGCGCGATCGAACGGCGGTCTTCTTCCTGACCTGGACGGCGATGCACAAGATCGACGCCGACAGCCCGTTCCACGGGCCGGACCCGCTCGCGAAGCTGGGTGAGAAGAACGCCGCGCTGTTTCTCAGCCTGATGGGGTTCGACGAGACGATCGGCCAGACCATCATCGCGCGGCACGAGTACGCGCTGTCGGACATCGTGTACGGCGCGCGCTTCGCCGACGTGCTGGGCAACGACGCGCGCGGCCGCTTCCAGATCGACTTCAGGAAGTTCCACGACGTCGTTCCGGTCGCGCCCGCGACGGGCGAATAGAGACTGGGCGGGCGGGATGAATTCCTGCCGGGCGCGCTGACGAATTCCTGCCGGGTACGGCGGCGCGTTCAGGGCGACGTTACGCGCGCGGGCGTCGGTGAGGTCGGTCCTCGCCGATGCGTCCCGCAATACGAAAGGGAACAAACATGCCGAAGCAGAGATTACTGACGGGAGTCGCGGTCGCGGCGCTGGTGGCCGCGCTCGGATGTTCGGACTTGCCGAACACCGAACCATCGCCGGAGGACACGGGACGCGTGGAGTTCGCGCTGGTGGTGGTGCCGACGGACGTCCAGTGCATCACCATCACCGCGATCGGCACGCGCGTTCGACAGCAGGACTTCATCGTCGTGCCGAGCCAGACATCGGTGCTGGCGATGAACGGGTTGCCGGTCGGTCAGGTCGCGTTCAGCGGCCAGGCATTCAACGGTGCGTGCGGCGGGCCGGCAGCGCCGATGCCGACCTACGTCGCCGATCCGGTGACGGCGCAGGTCAACGCAACCGGCGTCACCGCGCTGACGCTGAACATGCGGCGCAACGGCCAGGCGTCGATCAGCGTCGACTTCGAGACGGGCGCCGCGATGTGCATCCCGTCGGGTGGCCAGTGCACGGGCGCCAGCGCGACGTGCTGCACGGGCCTCGCCTGTCAGCCCGACGCGACTGGATCGCTGAGCTGCCTGCCACCGCCGACCTGCCGTCCGCTCGGCTCGATCTGTGGCCCGGGCCTGAATGCGATGTGCTGCGCGGGCCTCACGTGCGCGCTCGATCCCACGACCGGCGCGCCGGCCTGCCAGTAGTCGTGTGAGCTCATGGAAACGACGGCCCTGCGGTGAGTTCGCCCGCAGGGTCGTTGGCTAGCGGCGGTTGGGCGGTGTGGGTGGTGTGGGCGGAACGGGCGGCGCGGGCGGCGCGAAGCCGGGTGCGCTGCCCGTGCGCGCGAGCGCGACCATGGCGCCCAGGCGCGTGACGAGATCGTCGACCGCCTCCGGCCCGAGCGTCGCGTGCACCTCGAACGTCTTGTCGACGGCGCGCGCGCTGATGCCGCCCAGGTACGGGCCCAGCCCGAGCATCAACACCTGCGGATTGCGTTTCGCGTCGCGCAGCGATTCGGTGACCTTGGTGGCCAGCCCGCGCGCGGCGTCGGCGGATGCGGCGTCGGCGATCAGCGTCGCCTCCAGACCTTTTCCGAAATCGATCGACGCCGACAGCGTGTTGATCGTCGCTGCGTCGGCGAGGCCGGGCTGGGCGGCGAGGCTCTTGCGCGTCTCGGCCGGCACGATCGCCGTGCCCCAGATAGCGTGCGTGCCGGCGGCGCGCTCGACGAGGCGAACCAGCTCGAGGTTGGTGGCGGCGCTGTCGGCCGGGCTGGTCTTGTCGACGAGATCGGCCATGCGCGTCCCCCACCCGCCCGCGCCCAGCGCGAATGTATGGTCGTCGATGAAGAAGCCGACGACGCTGGGGTCGCGCTTCGACGACCACAGCGTCAGGCGGCCGCGCTTGTTCGAGACCAGGTCGTCGTCCTTCTTCTGTAGCTCGTCGCGGACGTAGGCGATCAGGCGCGCCTCGTCGAAATGGTCGGCGCGCAGCACCAGGCCGAAGTCGCCGCTGCCGCGGGCGTCCTCGGGGAACGCGGCCGTGAGGCTGGAGATCTGCTTGATGGGATCGAAGCCGGTGCGGCGCTGGAATTCAACGAGCGTGGCCTTGTCGGCCTGCGATTCGAGCGCGAGCTGCTGGATCTTCGCGGCGGCGGGGCTGGCGCGCAGCTGGCCGACGTCGACACCGACGACGACGCGCGCGGCGGCGGGAAACGGCGCCAGCCGTCCCTGCACGGTCAGCGCGCGGTCGCCGCCCGCGCCGCGACCGCACCCGCCGCGGCACGAGGATATGGCGACGAGCCCGACGACGACTATAGTGCGGCGGATGTCTTGGATTCGCATGCGCTTCAAAGGAGAGCGGGTCTGGGTGCGCGCCGACGATTCGGGAAAGCTGGAGCTGGATTCGGGCGGGCGCGCAGAGATGAAGTATCGCGAAACCGATACGAAGAGCTACCGTCCTTTTGCGGGCAACCTGCTGCCCGACGACGATCCTTCGCCGGCCCTCCCCTCGTCGCCGTCCTCGTCCTCGTCGACGGCCTCGTCCTCGCCGCGTCCCCACGCCCAAACGAAAACGCCAGCGACGGGCGGCGCGGTGGAGCTCTGGACGGACGGCGCGTGCTCGGGCAATCCGGGACCGATGGGCATCGGCATCGTCGCGATCGACGGCAGCAAGCGTAAGGAGGTCGGCGAATATCTCGGAAGCGGAACCAACAACATAGCCGAGCTGACCGCCATCGATCGCGCGCTCGACGTGATCGGCGACGACGCGCGGACGCGTCGCGTGCGCATCTACACCGATTCGGCCTACGCGATCGGCGTGCTCTCGAAGGGCTGGAAGGCGAAAGCCAACCAGGAGCTGATCGCGCGGATGCGAAAGCGCCTCGCGACGCTGCCCGAGATCGTGTTCGTGAAAGTCTCGGGCCACGCCGGCGTCCCCGAAAACGAACGCTGCGACGAGCTGGCCCGCGGCGCGATCACGGGGCGGTGATCGGGATGACGATTCGACGCGCGGGTCCGGACGAAGGCGCGATGCTCCTCGCGTTGTGGAAGGCGGCCGACGCCAGCCCCAGTCCCACCGACACGGCGGAAGACGTCGAGAGCGCCCTTCGCAGCGACCGTCTCGAATGCTACGTCGCGGAGATCGATCAGGTCGCCGTGGGCTCGATCATCGCCGCATTCGACGGATGGCGCGGCTGCATCTACCGTCTCGCCGTCGATCCACGCTTCCGCCGACAGGGAATCGCGCGCCAGCTCGTCGGCGCGGCGCATGACGCCTTCGCGCGCTGGGGCGTCCGGCGCATCAACGCCCTCGTCGAGACGGATCACGCCTGGGCGGTCTCGTTCTGGAACGCCGTCGGCTACGCGCACGACAAGAAGATGGCCCGCTTCGTCCGCAACGTTCCGCGCGCGCCATGACGAACGGCGGTTCGTTGCTGCCCTTATTGCGTTAGGCAGCAACGAGGCGCGGCGGGGATCACGCCGCGGCCGCGCAGTCCGCCGTAATTCCTCCATTTTTTCTCCTGCCCGCCTCGCTGGATAAACGCTACGCTCGCGGGTTAATAGGAGTTGGGCAGACAGCGCATGGATTATTTTGCAGACACTCTCAACGACATTGAGATGGCTGGCGGCCTGACAAATGGCTTCGACAATGCCAGCCGGTTCATGATCGAGGTGTGCAACAAGATAGCGCTTCCCGAACACGCCAAGGAGTCGCTGAAGGTCGCTGCTCGATACGTAAAAAATGAAGCGTCGGCCGAGGATCTTGAAACCGTTCTTGTCCGATGCTGGCAGTCGATTGACGGTCGTACCAGTGAGTTCACAGATCCCAAAGTAGCCGCCATACGCGCGGTCATCTGCACTCTGTACCCACGCGACCGACAGTCCGACCTGTTCACGACACTGGGATTCTTTCGTGACTGTGCGGTGACTTCGGGCATCTCGTCCGATGACCTGCTGGCTGGCCTGCGACGCGCTTTCGGTGTCGCTGCCCAACCCGCCGTTGTAGCGGACGGGGCTTCGCCCCGCCGCTGAACGGCAGTATCGTTTGCCGGACCGAACGAAGCTCTAAATGAAGATGTCACTCGTCTTTGGACCTGATGGAGCCTTCGTCTTGGAAGGTCGCTTGCTCGCAATCGACCAACTTGAGGCCGAGCTATTCAAGCTGCCGCGTGTAGCTTCGAGACATCCAAACCAAGCACGTCCAGACCAGCCGCATAGATCCATTTCGTTACCTGGACCGGCATCGCCAGGCGTTCGACGTCTACGAGAAGATCACTCAGCGGGGGGCTAAGCAAATCGCGGTGGGCGAGTGCGGGGAAGGCCTGGCGTGGGCCAACGGTTTGGTAGCCGACTGCTACTACCGAATGATGGACTCTCTCGACGCTCTCGGAGACGATGCGGGAGGGACCGCGATGCTCGTCAAGCATCTGGACATGCGCGGTCCCGGTTGTCAGTCGATCTATCCACTGGGCGATCTGCGAAGAAAGGGCCGCACGCTCCCACAGGGGCGTCGGAGAACGAAGCATGGGAACTTGGAGCGCAGGTAACTTCCAGAACGACGCGGCCCTCGACTTCGTCGAGGACGTGCTCAAGACGGCAACGACGGAGGTCGAAGCGTTTTCTGCGTCCCCTCGCGGGGGCATAGAGGATCTCGACGTCGTCCTGGCCGGGATGGCGATTCACCTCGCGCTCCATGAGCACTGCAACGCGAGCGCGCCCAACCTGGACCTCGCCCTGAATCTTCGCGAAAAGGTCCTGCGGATTTACGACGAACAGATCGACTCGCTCAAACCCAAAGGCGATCACAAGGCGCAGCGGCGCGCCATCATCGAGGACACGCTCCGCAAGTACGAAGCGGCTGCACGTGAAGGAGGGTGAGAAGTAACCCTATGGGGACGACCGCGGTGATGAGGCTCGACGAGGCGCTTCGGCTCGGGCCGCCGCCCGCAGGCAATCTCGCGGTCCCGATCTTTCGGCACGGATCTCTGGAAGCGGAGATGTACGCGCCGGTCGGGACCGATCCCCAGAAACCGCACGATCGTGACGAGGTCTACGTCGTCGCGCGCGGGTCGGGGCGCTTCTTCGATGGGACGGAACGGCAAGAGGTCCAACCCGGCTCGTTCATCTTCGTCCCGGCCGGACGGGAGCACAGGTTCGAGTCGTTCTCGCCTGACTTCGCGGTGTGGGTTTTCTTCTACGGGCCGGTCGGCGGCGAGGACGCTGGTTAGACACGCGGCCCGGCGGATTCTTGACCCTTGGCGCGACGCCGGGGGCACTCCTTGACGGCGCGGTGTCCCATCGGCCGCGGTGAGCCCTGGAGGTGCGAGAAT
>DATMZL010000312.1:0-4794 GCA_035607075.1 Polyangia bacterium | reverse complement strand
ACCTGTCCCGGCGCCTTGAGCGCTTCGGTCTCTTTCTTGGCCTCTTCGGCCTTGCGTGCTTCGTCCTGGCGATCGAGCTCCGCCATGATCTCGCGGGCCGCCGCTTCGTCTAGCATGCCGACCTCGATCGAATCGGCGCCGCCGCGGCCCGCAAAGGCGCGCGCGAGATCCGCGTCGCGCGGCGCGAACAGGTAGATCCCGACGCCGACCAGCAAGATCAACTCCGCGTGCATCAGCACCGCCACGCCGAACCAGAAACCGAATCGGCGTGCGGAGGAGCGGTGCTTATTTCGGCTGGAATCACGCATGTCGCGCCCCGGCCAGCGTCTTCAAATGTAGCGCTGCCGTGAGAAGAATTCGAGAGGCCTGACCGTCATCGGATCACTGGATTGTCAAAAATCACCGACATCGACATCGGAACGACGACAGGCATCGGCGGAAACGGCGCGGCACGCCGCACCGCTCGGACCGCAGCGGTGTCGAACTCTGCGAATCCCGACGACTTCACGACGCGCGGCCCGTCGGCCAGCTGACCGTTCGCACCTACCACGAAGTACACCACCGTCAGCCCTTGCTCGAGGCGCAGCGCGAGCGGCTTCGGGAATTCGAGAGCTTTGTTAATGCGTTGCTGGATTTCGAGCTCGTAGCGCTGGTAACGGCGCGCGCGCGCCCGTTCGTTCGCTTCGGCCGCGGCGGCGTCACGGTCGGGGAGGCCCAGCTCGCTGGGGGCGGTCCCGGACGTCGGGCGTGCCACAGCCCCGGCGCGCGACCCAGGCCCGCGGCCGTCGTGGGATGCCGCGACGGCGGGCGAGGCCGGGCGCGTGAAGTCGGTCAGTCCGGGGTGCAGCTCGTTGGATGCCGCCCGCAGGGCGTCGTCATCGGCGGCCTTGCCTGGGCGTTCCGTGTCGAAAGAGCGGGCACCCCGATCGGCGTCGAGCGGCCCGGTCGTGCGGTCGGGCGAGGCCAGCGCGGCGAGCTCAGCCGACGGCACCGGGATCGGCGCCTCCGCGGCCGCGGCAGACTCGGCGGTTGCCGGGCCGGCGCCGTCAGGTCCGCCCAGCGCGACCGACGAGGACGCCGGTGCCGGCGCGCGGCGCGGCGTCTGCGTCCGAACCGAATCGCCGATACCGACGACCGGCTCGCGTCGGATCGCCTGCGGCGAGGCCAGCCGGCCCGCGGTGCGCGTGTGCGCCGGTTGCGACTCGGTGGCCCCGTCAGTCAACCGCGACCGCAGCGTCGATTCGTCGCGGCGGTAGGCGTGATCAGGGGGGTGCCCACCCGCAGCGCCCCGGTCGGGCGCAGGCGCCTGGCGCCGGCGGCCGTCGGAGTCGCTCGGCGCCGCCGACAACGCCACCAGGCTGTCGCGATCCGCCTGCTGCGCGTCCCAGGCGCGCGCGGACGGCTCCACGTCGACGGGAATCGCCGCCGCGAGTGAATCTGCGCTGGCGAACGCCGGATCGATCGCCGTCAGCGCGATCGCGTCCGATCCGCCTTCGGTGGACGATCCGGTGCCGAGCGGCGCGAACCGCCCCACCGCGGACAGTGCCGCAAGAAGGCAGGTGTGAACGACCGCGGAACCCGCGAACCCCACTAACCAACTCGTGGGACGACGCTTGCGCATCCAAAACGAGGTTAACATGCTGGCCGAACCGCCATGGACGTGGAACGCCGTCTTCTTCGCGATATGGGCCGTGCAATCGGCGACCACCGGCTCATCGAGTCGGGGGACCGCATCCTCGTCGCCATGTCTGGAGGAAAGGATAGTTACGCGATGTGCGTGCTGCTTCGCGACCTGCAGGCGCGCGCCCCGGTTCGGTTCGATCTGGTGGCGGTCCACCTCGACCAGGGACAGCCCGGGTACGACGGCGCGCCGCTCGCGAGCTGGCTGGCGGCGGAAGGGATTCCGCACAAGCTCCTACACGAGAACACCTACGCGATCGTCACCGACAAGATTCAGGAGGGAAACACCTACTGCTCGCTGTGCTCGCGCTTGCGGCGCGGGATCCTTTACAGCGCCGCGGCCGACCTCGGCTGCAACAAGATCGCGCTCGGTCACCACCGCGACGATGCGCTGGAGACGTTGCTGCTGAATCTGTTCTTCGGCGGGAAGCTGGCGTCGATGCCGCCGCGCCTGGTGAGCGACGACGGCCGCTTCGTCGTCATCCGCCCGCTCGCGTACGCGGCCGAGAGCGATCTGGCGACGTTCGCAGAGCAGCGCCAGTTCCCGATCCTCCCCTGCCGGTTGTGCGGGTCGCAGGAGAACGCGCAGCGAAAGCAGATGAAGGCGATGCTCACGGACCTGGAACGCAAGCACCCGACGCTGCGCCAGACGATGCTGGCGGCGCTCGGCAACGTGAATCCGTCGCATCTGTACGACCGGGCCCTGCAGGAGATCGCCGCGTCGGCCGGCGATGCGAACGCGGCCGACGCGCCTGTGGTTCCGCTTCGGATGGTAAACTCGCGAAAGTCATGAAGGCGATGGCGCGGGCGCTGGGAATCAATCGACATTGGGGCCTTTCGGGGCTGCTGCTCACGGCAGCCGCTGCCGGGTGCGGCGGCGGCCGGACGACCGACCCGGGTGGCGGCCCCACGCAACCGCTGCCGCAGGTCACGTTCCTGACGCTGGATCTGTCGACCGGCGCGCCTAACGCGACCGTTCGGATCGCCGCCGCCTTGGGCGACGTGTCCCCCGACATCGTGAGTGCGCTCGAGTCGCGGCTGCGGGTCGCGACCTGGCCGGGCGACGTCGAAGTGTCGGCGACGGAGACGATCACCGCTGTGCCGTCGAAGGTCACGCAGAACGGCGTCCCGCAGCCCGGGTACACGCTGATCGACAAGCAGCTGGATCCGGCGGTCGACACGAGCGCCTGGTACGCGATCTCACTGCCCGCGACGTCGACCGATTTCGGCGTGCCGGCCGATCCGCTCATGTTCAAGTTCGACGGCGGCGCGCGCGGCGCGCGGTTCTCACCGGCACATTCGCCGGTCGTCGCGTCGGTGCTCGCGTGCGCGAAGGCAGGCGGCGTGGTGGCGGTGTACACGCGCTACAGCGAGCCGGTGCTCAAGGCGACGGGCGCGATGCCCGTGCTCGCCTACGTCGCGACGCCGGTCTCGTGCGACGTCGGCGCCGATTCGCTGACCGAGACACAGTTCATCTGTCCGACCGCGACGTCGGGCCAGCCCTTCTCGTTGCAGATCCCGGACGGCGTGACCGCGCAAGCGTCGGGCGCGGCGATGGCCGCGGGCACGCTGGACTCCGCCGGCATGCAGACCGCGACCACCACCGACGGCTGCACGGTCTACAAGCCGCTGACAGCGAATTGACCGTCGGTTAGTTGCGCGTCCAGGTGACGGTATCGGTTGCCGTTGTCGTGCCGCTGGTACCGGTCGCGACGACGTTGTTTGCGCCGGCGGCCAGCGCGACGTTGGTCCACTGGAAGATGTGATCGGAGCCGGTCGACGTCCCGATCGTCGTGCCGTTCACCTGCAGGCGAACCGAGTCCATGTTCGAGTAGACCTTCACGGTCACCGTCGGCGTCGTGCGCGGGTTGAACCGGCGCGACGTGATGTAGACGAACGGCGTCGTCGACCAGTTGGCCTTGTACCAGAAGAACGCGTCCTTGCGCGTCTTGCGGTCGTACGTGACCAGACCCTTGTCGTTGCGGCCAGGCGTGTCGCCCTCGTTGCGGCTGTCGACGGCGAAGTCGAACATGTTCCAGATCGACTTCACCCAGAGGTAGCGGCGCGTCTTCATCTGCTTCCAGTGGGATTCGTGGACCAGGTTCTGCCATTCCTCCGGGTGAGGCGTGCCGTACGGATCGGGGCGCGTCGGGTTGTCGGCGTGCTGCGTGATGCCGGCGCCTGCGCCGTACTCGCTGATGCCGATCTTCCAGGTCGGCTTGGCGGCGTGCAGGTTGTCGGCCCACGCGCCGAACTGGTCCGCGGTGCCGTCGTACCAGCCGTAGTAGGCGTTGTAGCCGACGACGTCGCTGTGCGCGGGCAGGCCGCCGGTGTCGCTGGTGCAGCACTGCGCGTAGGTCGACAGGCGGTACGGATCTTCCTGGTGGACCAGCGTGTTCAGCGCGGTCAGCAGGTTGTTGGTGACGTTGTCGTCGCTGCGCTGTTCGTTGCCGATGCCCCAGAACACCACCGACGGGTGGTTGTAGTTCTGGCGAATCAGCTCGGTCATCTGCTGGACGGCGTTGTTGATGAAGTCAACCGAGTTCGTGTTCTCGTTGACGAGCGGGATCTCCGCCCACAGCACGATGCCGGCGCGATCGGCGAGATCGTGGAAGTGCTCGGCGTGCTCGTAGTGCGACAGGCGCACGAAGTTCGCGCCCATCTCGCGGATCAGCGCCATGTCCTCGTCGTGCTGCGCGTCGCCGATCGCCCAGCCCATATTCAGGCGATCCTGGTGGCGGTTCACGCCGTGCAAGTCCAGGTACTGGCCGTTCAGCGAGAAACCCTGCGCGGCGTCGACGGAGAACGAACGAAAGCCGAACGGTACCGCGACCACGTCGGTGACCGCGCCGCCGACGCGGACCTCGGCGTAGACGGTATAAAGATAGGGGTCGGCGACGCCGTTCCAGAGGTGCGGGTCCGGAAACCCCATCACGCTCAAGATCAGCGGCGACGAGCCCGGCGTCACGTTGTTCGTGACCGTCCGGCGTGTCGCGATCGAGCCGTCGGCTCGCACGAGCACTGTGTCGAGCGTGACCTGCTGGGCGGTGGTCTGATCGTTACGGATCCGCGCGCCCATCGAAAGCTGGGCGGTTGTCGCGGTGACGCCGTTCG
>DATMZL010000320.1:0-3370 GCA_035607075.1 Polyangia bacterium | reverse complement strand
ATCAGGCGGGAGGTGATGCGCTTCATGACGGCACATCCACCTATCACGGTGGCGCAACCGCTGTAACTGTTGATTTAATCGGGACCCTGGGAGGGTCCCGCACCCCCCGCGACGAGCTCCGCGCGGCAAAGCCGCGCTGCGCTCAACGCGAAAATTGACGTCGGTACGACAGCGATGTCCTGGAGCTCCGGCTGTGCCTCGCGAAACTTGCCGCCGCCATCCCGTGGATCCGATATTGCTTGGGTCTTCCCCCGCATGCGTCGCTTATTCCGTGCCTTCCGCGCCTTCGACCTGACGCCGCTCGGCCACCCGGTCTGGTGGGGCGCGCTGGCGCTGCTGCTGATCAACGACAACCTGTTCAAGGGGCACGGCGTCGTCCCCGGCTGGCTCGCCGGGAAGCTGAGCGACTTCGCCTTCCTGATCGTCGCCCCGACGCTGTTCGCGACGTTGATCCCGCGGCGCGTGCCGGGCCGGCGGACGTTCGCGACCGCGGCCGTAGTCGCCGTCTACGTCGCCGCGGATCTGTCGCGCGGAGCGTCGGACGCAGTCATCGCCGTCGCCGCGCGGGTCGGCCTGCACTGGCGCCTCTGGCCCGATCCGACGGACCTGCTGGCGCTCGCCGTCCTCCCGATCACCGTCTGGCTGCTGCGCCGGACGCCGCGACCGGACGCGGACAGCGCGACCGCGCGCCGGGCGCGTGTGCAGCGCGAGCGGGCCGGCGTCGTGCTGGGCGCGATCGCCTGCCTGGCGACCTCGTCGCTGCCGGGGTACCCGCACAACGCGTTCCTGTTCAACCGGACCGCGGCCAACGCGGACGTGCGCATCACCTGGGTGCTGCGGAAGATCCCGTGCACCACGTCGCCGGACGCGCTCGGTCCCGCGCTGATACCGAGCGATCTCGACGACCCGATCACGGTGACGCTGATGAGCGGCGAGGTGGCCGCGCTCGACGGCGTGCCCGCGGCCGGGACTGTGCCCCGCGGCGTCTGCTCGACGCGGCCGCAGATGAACTACAACATCTACAGCGAGGGCCAGAACTGCGTGGCCGCGATCCTCGAGTCGACGGGCGCGGCGCCGGTGCTGATGGTCGCGCCCAAGATCTGGGAGGTCTCGGACAGCGGCGGGTTCATCAGCTGCTGCGACAATTCGCCCAGCCCGGAGTCGAACTGCCGGCCGATGCTGCCCATCGGCCCGAGCCCGGGTGGCGACGCCGTCTCGCTATCCAACCGGGACGGGACGCTGCGCTTCGCGCTGACGCACACCGGACCGCGCGAGGAAGGCCCCGTCCTGTCGACGCACATCCAGCTCGGGCCGATCGATCCGGCGGCGATCGCAGCACGCCCGCCGGCGCCTAACGGCTGCCGCGAGACGCGCGACATGTACCACGCGTTGCTCGGCAGCGCGGCGGCGGCCTGCACGACGGACGCTGATTGCCAGGTCCTGCCCGGCCTGGAGCTGCCGGGGGAGGATGCAGAATGCGCGCTGTTCGTGAACCGCACGGTGTCGGCGGAGACGGTCCAGGTCGTCGAGTCGCAATGGCAGTCGGCGTGCACCAACGCCGTCGACTCGCAGTGCCGGGTGTTGCCCGCAACGTGCCGCTCGGGCCGCTGCGTCGAGCTCTGCTCGAACACGAGCGTCCCGTACTGTCCGTACGGCTGCCAATACAAATCTGACTATCCCAACGGCAGCTGCGCCGACACCGACACCTGCTTCAACGCCGCGAAGGAGAACTGCACGTGCGTGGACAGCAAGTGGGTCTGCGCGATGCTCCCGCCTGCCGGCCCGAATTGCCCGGTCGGCTGCCTCTCCGACGACCTCTACACCGCGCCGGGGTTCGACGGCGGCATCGACACAGGCGCGGGTGGCGGCGGTGATGCGGGCGCGCCTGCGGATGCGGGCGGCGCCGCCGATGCTCTCGCCCCGGACAGCGCGCGTGACGCGGGCGCGACCGACGGCGGCGACGCCGGCTGATCTCGACCGGCCTCGAAAGCGGATAAAATCCGCGCGTGAGCCCCCTGCGCGTGGCCTTGCTCCTGTGCGCCGGCATCGCGGCGACCGCCGCTGGCCGCGCGCGCGCCGCGACGCCCGAGCCATCGGCGCTGGCGTTCGCCGACGGGCGCGGGGGCGTCAGCCTGGACGGCGCCTGGCACGTCATCATCGACCCGTACGACAACGGCAGCCTCGACTACCGCAGCCAGCCGCGCCCGCACGGCTACTTCGACGACGCCCGGCCGCGCGACAAGTCGGATCTCGTCGAGTACGACTTCGCGCGCTCGCCCACGCTGCAGGTACCGGGCGACTGGAACACACAGCGGCCCGACCTCCTCTACTACGAGGGCACGATCTGGTACGAGCGCCGGTTCGATGCCGCGCTTCACGAGGGCAACCGCGCGTTCGTGCAGTTCGGCGCGGCCGCACAGCGCGCGACCGTTTGGCTGAACGGCAAGCGCCTGGGCGATCACGAAGGCGGCTTCACGCCGTTCGCCTTCGAGGTGACGGGGATCGTGCGCGCGCGCGACAACTCGATCGTTGTCAAGGTCGACAACACCCGCCGCGCCGAGGCGCTGCCCGCGCTGAACACCGACTGGTGGAACTACGGCGGCCTCACCCGCGGTGTGCGCCTGATCGAAACGCCGCGCACGTTCATCCGGGCGGCGCGCGTCCAGCTGGCGCGTGAGGAGCCGCCGAGCTTGGCTCGGCGCGTATCATCGCGGGAGGGCTCGGGAACCCTCCCAGGGTTCCCGTCTTCAGTCGACCAGCAGGACGCCTCGCTTGTGCGTGGGACCGTGCGACTGGACGGTGCGCGCGCCCCCGTGACCGTCACGATCGAGATCCCGGACGCGCACGCGCGGCACACGGTCACGACGGACGAAAGTGGTCAGGTCCGCTTCGCGTTCGTCGCGACGCTGGCGCCGTGGTCGCCCGAATCGCCGCGTCTCTACGACGTCGTCGTGCGCGCGGGCGACGATCGCGTCACCGATCGAATCGGCTTCCGGACCATCCGCACCCAGGGCCCGAACATCCTGCTGAACGGCAAGCCGATCTTTCTGCGCGGCATCTCGATGCACGAGGAGGCGCTGGGCCGCGGCGGCCGCGCGACGACCCGCGCCGAGGCCGAGGCGCTGCTCGGGCTGGCCAAGGAGCTGGGTTGCAACTTCGTCCGCCTCGCCCACTACCCGCACGGCGAGGAGATGACCCGCGCCGCCGATCGGCTGGGCTTGCTCGTCTGGTCGGAGATCCCGGTCTACTGGACGATCGCGTGGTCGAACGTGACGACGCTGGCCGCGGCGCGCGCCCAGCTGGCCGAGGAGATCGCGCGCGACGGAAACCGCGCGTCGGTGGTGCTCTGGTCGGTCGGCAACGAGACGCC
>DATMZL010000325.1:0-3509 GCA_035607075.1 Polyangia bacterium | reverse complement strand
CGACGACGTCTGGATCGCGACGTCCGACGGTCTTTACCGGGGAAGCAGCGGTCGGTGCACGCGCGTCGCCCTCGCCCATCGCGACACGGTGGTCGTGGCCGCAGCCGGCGACGCCGTCGCTGCCGCGACCGACGAGCTGCTGTGGCGCTCGCACGACGGCGGGCCGTTCCGGATCGCCGCCGGCGTCGCCGCGCGACCGCGTGCGCTCGCGATGCTGGATGACCAGCACACGCTGGTCGCTACCGACGACGCCGTTCTGGAGATCGGACCGTACGGCATCACCCGCACCGTGCTCGATCACGGCGCCGACGCGCTCGCGGTGTGCGGCGGCTCGGCCGTCGCGCTCGCGAGCGACGGCACCTGGACGTGGACGGGCGACGACACGCCTCAGCGCGTGGGCGATCGCCCGCCGGCGCGCACGTTGACCTGTGGCGACGGGCGCGCGGCGCGTTTCGTCGCCGGCGGCGACGCCGTCTTCGTTTCTGCGGACGGATCGACCTGGCGCGAGCGCACCGCGCCGCCCGGACGTGCGGTGAACGCGGTAGCGACGCTCGCCGGCCGGATCTGGGTCACCGCCGGCGACGATCTGATTCCGCTCGGCGGCGCGCCCTCGCCCGCATCGGTGGCGCCGGCGCTCGCACCGCCCTCCCCGACCGCTCCGATGCCGGCGCTCGCACCGCTCCCGACGCGGCGACTGACGGGCGCGACGTTCCCCTGGCCGCAGCTGACGCTGGTGTTCGCCGGGCAGCGGACGCCGCTGCGCGAGGGCTGGTCGCTGGTGGTGCTCGTCGGCTTTCACCTCGGACGCTCGCCGATCTCAGCGGCCGACCGCCGTCACCTGGCGGCGGAGCTGCTGCGACGGGACGCCGAGCTGGCCGCCGAGGAGCGGGAGCTCGCCGCGCCGGGCGCGGGCGACAATTCACGCGGCGCGCGCCTGCGCGCAGTACGACAAGAGAGGGAGGCATTGCGATGATCGTTCCTGGGTGTATCGGTCTCTTCATGTTGCTTCTGGCGCAGAACGATGCGCCCGCCGCCGAGCCCGACGCGCGGCAGGCGGCGAACCGCGGCCCCGAGCGACGCATCGACCCGGCGCTGCTCCGCGCGCTCGCTGCCGCGGACCCACCCGTCGACGCTCTGCGGGCCGCAGCCAGCGCGCTCGCGCTCACCGAACCCGACCGCGCGCACTCGCTGGTGACGCGCGCTCGCCTCGCCGGCTGGCTGCCCGAGGTCCGCGGGCGCGTCGACCGCCGCTTCGCGCGCGCGGAGTCGGTCGATCTCGGCTCGTCGACCGCAACCCCGCTTGCGCCCGTCGGAATTGACAGCGATAACGACGTGCGTTACGAGTTGAGAGCGACCTGGGACCTGTCCAAGCTGGTCTTCAACCCCGATGAGATAGGCGCGCAGTTCCAGGCCTTGCGGACGGCCGACGCGCGCCGGGAGATCGAATCGCTCGTGATCAGACTGTATTTCGATCGCCGCCGGCTCAAGGCCGAGGCGAGCGCTGCCGATGCGATAGCTACGGGGATGCCCCTGTCCAGCGTCAGAGCGGAACTGCGCATCGCGGAGATCGAGGCCGAGCTCGACGCGTTGACCGGGGGAGCATTCACGCGGCTGTCGCGCCGGCGCGACGGAGGAGAGCTCGCGGACCCATGACCCGCTACGACAAGCGCCGCGAGCACCCGCGGTTCAGCGTCGACATCAAGGTCGCCGTGACGGTCGCGGACGTGAAGCTCGCCGCGCGCACGCGCGACATGTCGCGCGCAGGGCTGTGCCTGATCGCGGACCAGGCGATCCCGGCCGACACGGAGATCGGCCTGGAGCTGGTGTTGACGTTCGGCGAGGCGGGCACGTCCGAACCGCTGCAGATGGCCGGCCGGGTCGCCTGGTGCACGGCGCTGTTCGGCGCCTACCAGATCGGCGTGAAGTTCATCAAGGTCGACAGCGAGCAGGAACGCTATCTGGACATGTTCATCGGGTTCCTGGACGGCACGCTGGGCCCGGGCGACCTCTTCTCGGGAGAAGAGGCGAGCATGGCGGATCCGGACGATCCCTTCGCGGCGTAGCGGACGAGACCGTGCAGCAGAATCGGAACGGGGGTAGATAGACGTGATGTCACCGAACGCACCGTCAACCCCAGGCCCCCGCCGCCAGCACGAACGCCGCGATCTGCGCATGTCGGCCGAGGTCCGCACGCAGCGTTCGGTCTTCACGGCGACGACGCGCGATCTGTCGGAGGGCGGCGCGGGCTTGAACGCCGATCGGTTGCTCGAGGAAGGCGAGGAGGTCACGCTCGGCCTCTTCCTGGTTCTCGACGACGTCGAGACCGACACGCCGCCGTTGTGGGTGAAGGGACGGGTCATGTGGGCGCGGCCGGGCGAAGGCAGCAGCTACGCCGCGGGGGTCCGCTTCGAGGTGATCAGCGACGAGCAGCGCGGCTGGCTCCGCAACGTCCTGCGCGAGATCAGCGGCGCGGGTTAACCGCCCGCGAGGACGCGGGTCGCGACGCGCGCGCCGTCGAGCGCGGCGCTGATGATGCCGCCCGCGTAGCCGGCGCCTTCCCCGCACGGGAACAGTCCGCCGAGTGACGGCGACTCCAGCGTCTGGGCGTCGCGCACCAGACGGACCGGGGCGCTGGTGCGCGTCTCGGCGGCGACCAGCATGGCGTCGGGGAACAGAAAGCCGGGCAGCCGCGCGCCGATCCGGCGCAGACCGCCGCGCAACGCTTGCGCGACGAAATCGGGCAGCACGGCCGTCAGGTCGGCGGGCGCCAGCCCGGGGCGATAGCTCGAGGCGCCGACCGACGTGCTCGCGCGTCCGTCCAGGAAGTCGGCGAGCCGCTGCGCCGGCGCGCGGAAGCGGCCGCCGCCCACGCGAAACGCGGCCTGCTCGACCCGCCTTTGCAATTCGATGCCCGCCAGCGGTCCGGCCGCCGCGGGACCGAAGTCGTCCGCCGCGACGGTGACGACAAGGCCCGCGTTGGCGAACGGCGAATCGCGGCGCGACAGGCTCATGCCGTTGACGACGACGCCGTCCGCCTCCGTCGCTGCCGGCACGATCCATCCGCCTGGACACATGCAGAAGCTGTAGACGCCACGATCGGAATCGGTGCCGGTGAGCTCGTAGAACGCGGGCGGCAACTTCGGGTGGCCGGCGGCTGCGCCGTACTGGAGCTCGTCGATCAACGGCTGCGGATGTTCGATGCGCACGCCAATCGCGATTGCCTTGCGTTCGAGCGCGATACCGTCCGCCGCCGCCCACGCGTACATCGAACGCGCCGAGTGCCCGACGGCGAGCACGACGACGTCGGCTGGTATTTCGTCGCCGCCCGCGAGGCGAACCGCGCGGACGCGGCCCTGCGCGCCGCGCAAGCCCGCCACCGTCGTCTCGAACCGGTAGTCCACGCCCAGACCTGCGAGGTGCGTGCGCAGCGCCTGCAACACGCGCGGCAGGCGGTTCGAACCGACGTGCGGGCGGGAGTCCACGGCGATGTCGTCGGGCGCGCCGAAGCG
>DATMZL010001414.1:0-2143 GCA_035607075.1 Polyangia bacterium | reverse complement strand
CCGTTCCGCCCGCCCGCCTGGGGTCGTACCTGCGCGGGTTCCGCCAGTTGCTCGACCAGTTCGGTTACCACGCCGCGCTCTACGGCCACTTCGGGCAAGGGTGCCTGCACTGCCGGATCGACTTCGATCTCGCGACAGCGGCTGGCGTGGAGCACTGGAAGGCGTTCCTGCAACGGGCCGCCGATCTGGTCGTCGCGCACGGCGGCTCGCTTTCGGGAGAGCACGGCGATGGGCAGGCGCGCGCCTGGCTGCTGCCCAAGATGTTCGGCCGCGAGTTGGTCCGTGCGTTCGGCGAGTTCAAGCGCTTGTGGGACCCCGCGGGCATGATGAACCCCGGCAAGATCGTCGACGCGTTCGCGCCCGACCAGAATCTGCGGACGGGGCCTGATGATGAGCCGCGCGTGCTGGAGGCTCACTTCGCCTATCCCGAGGACGGCGGCTCGTTCGCGAAGGCGGCCGCGCGATGCGTAGGCGTCGGCACCTGCCGTCGCGTCGACGGCGGCACCATGTGCCCGAGCTACATGGTCACGCGCGAGGAGGAGCACTCGACGCGCGGGCGCGCGCGCTTGCTGTTCGAGATGACCCGCAACGGCGCGGTGGGCGGCGGCTGGCGCGACCCCCACGTGCGCGAGGCGCTGGACCTGTGCCTGGCGTGCAAGGGCTGCCGCAGCGATTGCCCGGTCAACGTCGACATGGCGACGTACAAGGCGGAGTTCTTGTCGCACTACTACGCGGGGCGGCTGCGCCCGCGCGCGGCGTACTCGATGGGCCTCGTCCACTGGTGGGCGCGCTTTGCGTCGCGGTTCGCGCGCGTGGCGAACTTCTTCGCAGGCACCTGGCCGTTCTCGCCGGTGCTCAAGTGGCTGGCCGGCGTGTCGCAGCGCCGCCAGTTACCGCGGTTCGCGACGCAAACGTTCCGGCGCTGGTTCGGGCGGCAGCGGCACGCGGCGCGCGCGGGCGCGCGCCGCGTGTTGCTGTGGCCCGATACGTTCAGCAACTTCTTGATGACCGGCGCCGCGCGCGCCGCGGTCGAGGTGCTGGAACGCGCGGGCTACGCGGTCGAGATCCCGTCGCGCCCGCTGTGCTGCGGGCGGCCGCTCTACGATTGGGGCATGCTGGCGACGGCAAAGCGGGTCTGGCAGCGCACGCTCGAGGGGCTGCGTCCGTACATTCGCGCGGGCGTGCCCATCGTGGGCCTGGAGCCGAGCTGCGTGGCGGCGTTCCGCGACGAGCTGGTCGGGCTCCTTCCCCATGACGAGGACGCGCAGCGCCTGGCCAAGCAGACGTTCATGCTGGGCGAGTTTCTCGACCGCGAAGGGTACGTGCCGCCGCGCCTGCGCCGGCGCGCGCTGGTCCAGGGTCACTGCCATCACAAGGCGGTGATCGGCTTCGACAGCGACACGCGCGTGCTGGACAAGATCGGGCTCGACTACCAGGTGCTCGATTCCGGCTGTTGCGGGATGGCGGGCTCGTTCGGGTTCGAGGCTGATCACTACGACATCTCGATCGCGGCGGGCGAGCGCCTGCTGCTGCCCGCGGTGCGCGCGGCCGACGCCGATACGCTGATCATCGCCGACGGGTTCAGCTGTCGCGAGCAGATCTTGCAGACCACGTCGCGGCAGCCGCTGCACCTGGCGGAGGTCCTGCAGCTGGCGCTGCACGAAGCGGAAGACGCGTGGGTGCGCGAAGAGACGGCGCACGAAGCGGCGGAGCACGAAAGATGAGCGCGCGCATCGAGCGCGTGGACGCGCGGGCGTTTCGGCTGGCGACCGAGGACGGGCCCGAATCCGACGGCACGGCGACCTGGGACGCGACCACCATGGTGCTGGCCGAAGTGCGCGCCGGCGGCGTCACCGGGATCGGGTACTCGTACGTCGATCGCGCGGCGGCGACGGCGATCGCGTCGCTGCTGGCTCCGGCGGTGGTTGGCCAGGACGCGCTGTCGATCCCGGCGGCGCGCGCGGCGATGTTGCGCGCCATCCGCAATCACGGACGCCCCGGCGTGGTGGCGTGCGCGATCAGCGCCGTCGATGTGGCGCTGTGGGATCTCAAGGCCAAGCTGCTGGGGCTGGCGCTGGCCGATCTACTGGGCGCGGCGCGCACGGCGGTCCCGGTCTACGCCAGCGGTGGCTTCACGTCGTCG
>DATMZL010001487.1:0-3395 GCA_035607075.1 Polyangia bacterium | reverse complement strand
GCGACGACCGAGAACGTGGTGCCGCGGACCGCGACGCGCAGGTCGTGCGTGATGACGGCGAACGTCGCGCCCGTCCGGCGGTGCGTCACCGTCGCGTCCAGCTTGCCCTTGGTTAGCCGGACGGCGACGTCATGGGCGCTGCCGTCCAGAGCCAGCTGCCCCGGACCGTCGACGTGCAACGCTGCGCCGTCGTCCAGCGCCAGCTCGACGGCCGCGCCGGTCGCGAGCACGATCGGCGCGCCGACTGGTACGCGAGCCGCCGGCTGCAACGGCTGATCGCCGATGCGGACATCACCGCTCAGCGTCCGGAACGCAGCGTATCCGACGGTGGCCGGCATGCGCTCGGGCGTGCCGATGCCCAGCCAGATCGCGATCCCGGCGGCCGCTGCGACCAGCCCGAACGCGGGCGCCCACCAGGGCCGCCACTGCCGCGCGGGCGACGCCGCGACCGTGCCCGCGAGGCGGCGCTCGACCTCGACCTGCATGCGCCGGGTCGCCATCGCATCCGGACCGGGCGGCTCCGCGTCGCGCAGCCGCGGCACCAGCCCGCTCCACAGCGCCGCGCGCTCGCGGCAGGCCGCGCATCCTTCGATGTGCGCGTGGAAGCGGACGGTATCGGCCGGGTCCAGCCGCCCGTCGACCACGTCGACGAAGCGCGCCTCGACCTCCGCGCAGCGCAGGTCGGTCATGATGGGCACCCCCGCGACGCGCTCGGCCAGGCAAAGCCTGGCCTCCCGCACGCGGTCACGACTCGCCTCCCACCCGGTTGAGCACGGCGATCATCGACGGATTCTGCTTCAAACGGCGCTCGATGTGGCGGCGGGCGTCGTGCACGCGCACCTTCACGGCCGCTGTCGAGGCGCTGAGGATGGCCGCGACCTCTTCCATCGAGTAGCCCTCGAGCACGTGCAGAACGAACGCCGCGCGCCGCTTCGGCCGCAGCTCAGCGAGCAACCCTTCGACGAGCAGCAGCGTCTCGCGCGCCGCGGTGATCTCCTCGGGGCCGGACGTCGGCGACGCCGGCTCGAACGCTTCGTCCAGCGACGCCGTCCGCGGAAACCGCCGGCGGACGGCCCGCATCGTCACGCGGACCGCGATGCGGGTCAGCCAGGTCGAGAACAACGCGTCGCCGCGGAAATCGGGCAGCGATCGAAACGCCTCCGCAAAAGCCGTCTGGACCAGGTCCTCGACGTCCGCGCGCGGGCCCACCATCCGCCGCACCACGCGGTGCACGGCGCCCACGTGGGTCTGGAAGAGATCGCGGAACGCCGCGGGATCGCGCCGGCGCGCCCGATCGACGAGCGCGGCGACCTGCGGCGGCGGCGGGCGCGACGGGTCAGGCATGTCCCCCACGTCATCCATAGTGGGCCAATGCGGCCGGCGGGTTAGCAGGAAAATCACGGTAAGCCGACGCCGGCGCCGAGCGTCGCCGAAAGCTGAAGGCGCGACGTGTCGAAAAGCGGCGAACCGGCGGCGTCATAACGCTCGCCGTTCAGGACGCCGAGCGCGGCTACGCGTGCGAACACCCAGGCCGCCGTCAGGAACGCGACGCGCGCTTCGGCCTCGCCACCCAGGCCCACCATCACGTTACGCGTCGACCGGACGGGGGTCATCGCGCTGGTGGCCGACACGTGGATGTACGTCGCGTCGACGCACGGACCCAGGAAGATCTGCGCCCGTCCCCTGCCGAAGGGACGGCGCGCGGTCGCGTGAATGGGGACGATACTCGCAGTCGCGGCGACCGATCCGCTGGACGCGCTGGCCGACCCCAGCGCCGCCGTTCCCAGCGCCAGCTCGAGCCGCGGGCGCGGGCGCCAGGCGGCCCTGACCGCCATCCCGCCGAAAGAGGGTCCGTGGTTCGGAAACGAGACCAGGCCGTACCCCACGTCGAGCGCGAGCTGCGGCGGGGCGGTCGTGGGTGGCGGTGCCGGCGGGGTCGGCGGGCTTTCCTTCTCCGCGACGAGCCGTCCCAGCGACGATTTCGGGTCGAGCTCGTCGCGCGCCTCGGACAGCGTCGCGCGCAGCACGGCCTGGATCTTCAGCGCCAGCGCGCGATACAGATCCGCGTCGCGTTCGGGGCGCGGCACGCTGACGACCAGCGCCTTGTCGGTCGCCAGATCGATCAGCTCGATCTCGACCGAGCCGCGGGCGCCGTGCTCGGCGCGCACGACGGCGACCGCGCGCAGCGCCTCGCCCAGCTCTCGCGCGTCTTCGATCCGCTTGCGCAGGTCGGTGGCCTCGCCGGCCGCGGCCGTCTCGACGCGGATCCCGAACTCGTCGAGATAGACGCGCAGCACGTCGGCCAGCCGCTGCGCATCGATCGACGACGCCGCGGTCACGACGATCTGCGCGGTCGCCGGCGGTGCCGGCGCGGGCGTCGGCGCTTCGAGGAGCGCCAGCGCCGCGAGCACGGTCGAAGCTGCGATCACGTGCCCATGTTAACGATTCGAGTCGGGACCCTCAAAGGGTCCCGAACCCCCCGCGATGATACGCGGCGAGCACAGCTCGCCGGCTCCTCACGCGATATCCACCCGGTCTCAGAAGTAGCCCCGCACGCCCAGGCCGCCCTCGAGCGCCATGAAGGTGGCAGGCGCCACGTACAGCACGGGCGCGATCTCCATGAACACCTCGAGGAAGCTCGGCTGGTGGAATGTCAGATCGAGCCCGAGCGGTCCGCGCACGCCGACGTCCCAGCAGTCGAACGCGCAGGGATCGCCGAGGAAGAACGCGCGACCGCCGGCGCCGATGTGCCAATCGAGCTGCGCCGCCTTGTCGATCAGCTTCGATTCCCACAGGTAGTCGACGTGCACGCTGGTGCTGCCGTAGCCGTAGCGCCGATCGCAGATCGCGCGGCCGTCGCGATCGCGAAAGCAGCCGCCCCGGTAGCCGTAGCCATAGAAGCCGAGGCCCATGTCGATCGCGTTCGTTTGACCGATCCAGATCTTGCCCGACAGCCCGGTTGGATCGCCGACGACCGCGCCGACACCGTACTTGCGGCTGTAACCGACCTCCGTCGCGTGCGCGAAGCCGCTCGCGCACACGATGGCCGCGATCGCGGTCGCGATCGCGGTGATTCGCAACAGTGCAGCCATGCCCCGTTGGTGACCGCGGGCGCGCGAAGGTTAGGTCAGGGCGCGGAACGCTCAGGGATTGCTGATGATCTTCAGCATCGCGACGCCGTGGCTGGGCACCGACGACGCGCTGTACGATGGCGGGCCGGGTGGGCGGCGCGCGCCGCCGGCGGCGGCTTCCCTGGGGCTTGTCGCCGTCGGGCGAATACGCAGGTTGCGTGATCGTGAAGACCAGGCGGGTGGTTGGAGGGCGATGGGTGATCTTGGCGGCGCTGGTCGGCGCGGGCGCCGTCGTGGGGTGCCGGGCCAGACCGCTGGTTCGTG
>DATMZL010000338.1:0-3230 GCA_035607075.1 Polyangia bacterium | reverse complement strand
GCCCGATCATGGTCGCGGGCAACGTCGCGCAGTTCGGGTTCCCGAATCCGACGAGTCTCCTCGTCGTCGACTCGGCCAAGGTGATGACCTCGTTCACCCCGCCGATCACGGCGGCGGTCACCGGCGCTGCATTCGACACCGGCGTGCTCGGGTTCATCCAGGTGAGCGCGCAGGGGCACGCGGCTTACGTCAAGATGGCCAAGAGCAACTCAGCCGGCTCGCTCACGGGCATCGACCTCTACGTGAAGAAGGCGGGCGATGCGACCGCTTGTACGCTCACTGCGACCACGGACGCGTACCCGTTCAACTTCAGCTTCACGCCCAGCGGCGTCGGCGCCACGTGGATCCAGAAGACCCTGACGTCCGGGAACGCGCAGTTCACGCGCTTCTCGGACTGCAACAAGATGTTGGTTGGAAACAACGTCGTGTTCAGCCGGTCCCTCGGCAATCGGGGCATTTTGTTCCTCGACACGGTCGACAACACGACCGGAACGGCGGTCGCCAGGCTCCGCACCCTGGGCTCGGACGGTGCGCTGACCGCGGATGCGCCCTCGGCGGTCAGCGGGGGCGTCGGCTCGCTGATCGCGCTCGCGTCCGGGACGACCGACATCCTGGTCTATACGGTCAATAATGGTGGGAACGAAGACGGCGTTTACGTCCGGGGTTTCGGCCCCTAAAAGCGCGTCCTCGGGTGGTTGACACCATCCGCAGTTTTCCGTAGGGGTTTGAGCGGTTGCTGGATTTTTCGCGGCCGTCTTCCGGTTGACACCATCCGCAGTTTTCCGTAGGTTGCCGGCGGTTTAGAAGGATGCCGCCTGAGTTCTCAGCGCAGTCGAAGCAGCGTGTCGATCGGGTCCTTTCTCGGTACCCGAACAAGCAAGCGGCGCTGCTCCCGGTCCTGCACATCGCGCAGGACGAATTCGGACACCTGCCCGACCCGGTGATCGAGCTGGTCGCGAAGACCTGCGACGTGTCGCCCGCGCATGTCTTCGGCGTCGTCACGTTCTACACGATGTTTCACCGCTCGCGGCACGGGCGGAACGAGCTGATGGTGTGCACGAACATCTCGTGCATGCTGCGCGGCGGGTACGAGATCCTGCATCACATCGAGCAGAAGCTGGGCATCAAGGCCGGCCAGACGACGCCCGACGGCGCGTTCACGCTCGTCGAGGAGGAGTGCCTGGCGGCGTGCGCGAACGCGCCCATGATGATCTGCGGCCAGGACTACTTCCTCGACCTGACGCCCCAGAAGGTCGACACGATCCTCGAGGATCTGCGCCGGCGCTTCCGCGAGCAGCAGAAGATGTCGCCCGTCGGCGCGACGTTGCACGGCGTGGGACCGAAGGCCTAGGACTCCGCGAGCCATGACAAACGCCGCTGCTGCCAACCTCAAGATCGTCACGAAGAACTTCGGCGTGGCCGACAGCCACAAGCTGTCGGTGTACACGCAGCGGGGCGGCGGGCAGGCGTTTCGCAAGGCGCTGACGATGCAGCCGGCGGCGCTGGTCGACGAGGTCAAGAAGTCGAACCTGCGTGGCCGCGGCGGTGCAGGCTTCCCGACCGGGATGAAGTGGTCGTTCATCCCCAAGGAGGCGAAGACGGTGTACCTGGTCGTCAACGCCGACGAGTCCGAGCCGGGCACGTGCAAGGACCGCGAGCTGATGGCGTACGACCCGCACCTCCTGATCGAGGGGATGCTGATCGCGTCGTACGCCCTCGGCTGCAAGCACGCGTACATCTACATCCGCGGCGAGATGATGCGCGAGGCGCGCATCGTCGACGAGGCGATCGACGAGGCGTACGCCGCCGGGCTGCTCGGCAAGGATCACTTCGGCGCGAGCGGCGCGTTCAAGCTGGACATCACGCTGCACCGGGGCGCGGGCGCGTACATCTGCGGTGAGGAGACCGGCCTCTTGAATTCGCTCGAGGGCAAGCGCGGCTGGCCCCGCCTCAAGCCCCCGTTCCCGGCGGTGCGCGGCCTGTTCAACGCGCCGACCGTCGTCAACAACGTCGAGACGATCATGAACCTGCCCGACATCATCACGAAGGGCGGGGAGTGGTTCGCGGGCGTCGGCATGGGCAAGTCGGGCGGGACGCGCATCGTGTGCGTATCGGGCCACGTCGCGAAGCCGGGCGTCTACGAGCTGCCGATGGGCATCTCGACGCGCGCGCTGATCTACGACGTGTGCGGCGGTATCCCGGGCGGGCGCGCGCTGAAGGGCGTGATCCCGGGCGGTAGCTCGATGCCGCCGCTCGACGCCAGCGAGCTCGACGTCCCGATCGAGTTCGACGCGCTGATGACCGACACGCGCATCAAGGACGTCGAGGTCCGGCCGGGCGTGCCGTTCGATCTGGGCGGCGGGCGCAAGCTGAAGACCATGGCGGGATCGGGCGGCGTCGTCGTGTTCGACGACAGCACCGACATCGTGGCGCTGTGCGCCCGCATCATGGAGTTCTACGCGCACGAATCATGCGGCCAGTGCACGCCTTGTCGCGAGGGCTCCGGTTGGCTCGCCCGCGTGTGCAGGCGCGTGGCGCGCGGCGAGGGCGAGCCGGGCGACATCGAGCTGATGGCGAACATCGCGAACGGCATCGGCGGCAACACCATCTGCGCGCTGGGCGACGCGGCGGCGTGGCCGATGCTGGGATTCATCACCAAGTTCCGCGCCGACTTCGAGGCGAAGCTGGCGCAGTCGGCCCGGGCGCGCCGCGCCGCCGGGACGACGTCGGCGGGCGGGGTGGGGGCGGGCGCATGAACCCCGCCAACGCCACCGCTGCTGCCACTTACAGCCCGCCGGTCGGCGACATCATTCTGTTCGCCATCATGGCGGCGTGGGTGGTGGGCTTCGCGCTGGTGACGATCACGCGCCGCAACCCGGTCACCGCGGTCATGTCGCTGGTCGCGACGTTCTTCGGTCTGGCGGCGATCTACGCGGCGCTGTCGGCGCACTTCCTGGCCGTCGTTCAAGTTTTGGTCTACGCGGGCGCCATCATGGTGCTCTTCATCTTCGTGGTCATGATCCTGAACCGCGAAGAGGTCGCGCCCCTGGCGCTGCGGCCGATGCGCCTGCTCGGCGTCGTCGCGGCGGCGTACCTGTTCTTCGTGTTCTGGAAGGTCGTCAGCCAGGGTGTGGCGACCGACGTCGCGCCGCCGGTCGTCCCCGAGACCTTCGGCACTGTCGCGTCGATCGGCGACCTCCTGTTCCGCGAGTTCCTGTACCCGTTCGAGG
>DATMZL010000343.1:0-2784 GCA_035607075.1 Polyangia bacterium | reverse complement strand
GGCGTCTGCGTCTGTCCTTCGCTGCCGGTCGTCACCAGCTGCGACGGCGACAGCGACTTGATCAAACGCGCGGTCGAATCGATCCACTTGCGGTACACGCCGACGTTCTTCATGCCGCGCGGCTCGTTGGCCAGCTCCCAGATCAGCACCGGGTTCCCCGCCAGCTTGGGCACCAGGAAGTTGATGTACGCGTTGTACGCGGCGACGGCCTTCGGGTTCGTGTAGAAGCCGCTCGCGAAATGCTGGAAGCGGTCCCAGTTGCCGCCCGGCGACGGCGGCGGATACGGGATCGGCCCGGCCCCGGCCCACGACAGGTACTGGGCGAAGCCGCCCGACCACTGCCAGAAGTTGTTCAGCATCATGATCGTGTAGAGCCCGCGCTTCGCGACCTCCTCGGCGAAGCGCATCACGCCGGCCACGCCGGCTGGATCGTACTGGCCCATCGCGGGCTGGATCGTCGGGACGATCCGGAAGGGCTCGGTGTCGGGGCCCTCGGTCGCGGCGCAGGTGCGGATCATGTTGATGCCGGCCGCCTGGAGGCCGTCGAGATCGCGGCGCACCTGATCCCAGCCGGCGGCGTTGCCCTCGCGCGCCAGCGTCGGGCCCGCCCAGTAGTTGAAGCCGCTGATGAAGAAGGGCTTGCCACCCTTGATGAAGCGCGTCCCCTTGACGGACAGGCCGCCCGGTAATTCGGGGGCGGCAGGCAGCGCCGGTCCCGCCGACGTGTGCGCGCACGACGGCAGCAACGTCCCGCCTGCGACCGCCGCGGCGCCCTGAAGAATCTCTCGTCTCGTCGGATTCAACATGCGGGGTTTGTCGCACGCGATTTCGCGCGGTTCAAGCGCTTGCGCGCGCGGCGGGGTCACGGCACGCTCGCGACATCATGAGCGATGCGCGGATTGTGCGGATTGTGAGAAGAACGGTATCGATTCTGTCGCTGGCGGCGTTGGCGACATGGGCACGCGGCGCGGTCGCAGCTGCTGCAACGGACACGCCGGCGCCTCTAGGAATCACGTGGGCGGGCTGGAAGGGCGACTACCGCGCGCCCGCAAAGCGCCTCGACACGTTCAAGGCGATCGGATTTCCGATCGTGTCGTTCGTGCCGACGTACGCGTACGTCGGGCTGGACAAGATCGATCTCGCGGCCGGACCGGACGCCACCGAGCTGGGCGCCGCGGTCGAGGCTGCGTTGCGCGCCGGGATCGCCGTGGTGATCAAGCCGCACCTGGATCCGCCCGCGTATCAGCCGGGCTTCGATCCGTTCAAGTCGGAGAACGACAGCTGGCGCGTGATGTGCCCGTGGCGCGGCTTTTACGATCTGGATCCGATGTCGGCTGATTACCGCGAGGGCGTGGTGTTCGCGACGCTGCGGATGCTGAAGGACGTGCTCGAGCGCGCGGGCGCCAGCGGCGCGGCGGCGGCGGCGCCCGTTCCCGTGCGGCTGGAGGTCGGCGCCGAGCTGATGAACTCGGTCGTCTACACGCCGGAGCGGTGGGAGCAGCTGCTCGCCGCCGCGAAGAAGGAGCGCCACCGCCTCGGCCTCGACGGCAAGGTCCTGCTGTCGCACAACTTCACGCACCACATCGAGATCCCGGAGGACTTCGTGGGGCGAATGAACGCGCAGCGTAAGAAGGCGCTCGCGCGCTACATCCGCGGGCTCGACGTGCTGTCGCTGTCGCAATACATGGACCTGACGGCTGCGGTGCCCGCGAGCGATCGGGGCAAGCGCCTGCCCAGCGCCGAGGAGATCTCGCAGGCGCTGCTGCGGCACGAGAAGGACTTTCGGCAGAACATCCTGATCGGCGCGCTTGGGTTGAAGGACAAGGAGATCCCCCCGCTCCACATCGGCGAGTTCGGCGTCGGGCGCGGCGGCCTTCGCCATCCAAACCTGTGGGCGGGCGCCGCGACCGCAGAGCAGGAGAAGCAGCTGGCGCGCGAGATTGCGCGCGGCCATGAGGGCTTGCTGCGCTACCTCGCGCTGCCCGAGGGCCGCACCGTCAAGAGCGCCGTCCTCTGGGTCCTCGGCCAGCACTACGACATCTTCGGCTGGGAAAAGGCGGCCTACGGCAACCCCGAGGCGGCCGCCGCCATCAAAGGCGCCCTCCACGCCGCCACCCCACCACCATCGAAGTAGCTCCGGCTCCGGTCCCTCGCCCGCGAAGCTCAGGTCCCCTCGCCCCGCGTAGCGGGGAGAGGGTTAGGGAGAGGGGCCGCCCGCGCGGCAGAGATGATCAGTACGCCGTGCTGCACCCCTTCGCGTCCGCGAACGCCTTCACGCCCGCTTTTCCCATCGACCAGCTGAGCGCGGCGTTGCTCCCGCCGCCGTTCACGGCCCACCCGAGCGCGCCCGCGTAGCCGTTGCCGTACCAGCTCTCGACCATCTGGCTGTAGGGAACGCCCGTCAGCCCGTTGACCGGGAACTCGCCGACCACGACCGGCTTGCCCATCAGGCCCAGCTCGGCGGCCGACGCGCTGTACGGCCACTGCGCGTTGACCCAGTCGTAGATGTGGATCGTGAAGAAGTCGACGTCGACGCCGCTCCAGGCCTTCGGCCACTTCGCCGCGGCGCTGCCGACGGTGACGGGCAGGTCGCTCTCGGCGCGGAGCGCCGCGATCACGTCGCGCACGAACGTCTCCATCTCGGCGTGCGTGACGGTCTCGACCGTCGTCTGCGGCGTGAACGCGACGTCGCCGTACGCGTCGCTGCCGCTGATCGCCCACTCCGGTTCGTTGATCACGTCCCACGCGACGGCGCGCGCGGCGTTCGGGCTCGCCGCGACGGCG
>DATMZL010000344.1:0-2100 GCA_035607075.1 Polyangia bacterium | reverse complement strand
CACCGCGGGTTTCGTCTCGGCGCTGGGTATCGGCGCGGGCTGTTCAGTGCACATCGTCGCCGCCATCGCGGGCGTGTCCACGCTGATGATGCGATTACCTGCCGCGTACGAAACCTTACGCTGGCTCGGAGTTGCCTACCTCGTCTACCTGGGAGTCCGCGCGCTGTTGCGTAAGGCGCCCGCCGCCGGCGCCGAGTTGCAGAAGTTCGACGGGTACGGCCTTGGCCGAGTCTTTTGGCAGGGCTTCCTGACGAATGCTCTGAACCCGAAGGTTGCGCTTTTCTTCGCGGCGTTTCTTCCGCAGTTCGTCGATCCGGCGCGCGGCTCGCTGCCTGTTCAGTTTCTGGTCCTGGGTCTCATCTTCAACATTAACGGTACGATCGTGAACCTGGCGTACGCAGCCGTTGCAAGCAGCGCCGGGACCTGGCTCCGGGGCCGACTCGGCGCCCGTCGCGTTCTCGAACGGCTGGCGGGCCTGTTGTTCATTTCGCTCGGCATACGATTGGCGCTCGCGAGCCGGCGGCCCTGATGAAGGTGGAAAAGGAGCTGCGTCGGCGTCTGCTGGATCTCACCGAGCTAGCCTACGAGCGCGAGTTGTCGCATGAGCTTGCCGAACTGGAGGCTGAGTTCCGTCGCTGGCGCTCCGGAGAGACGAATGCTTTCGATGTATCGCAGGCAATCCACGAGTTTCACCAAGTCGTAGCGCGCGATCTCTTCTCGAGGTATCGGCCTGAGAATGCAGAAATCGTGGTTGCCCAGGCGATTATCCGCGGGATCATCTCGAACGATGAAGCGGGCCTTGCGGTGATGCAGCATCTCGCTGGCCATATGAGGACGCTCGAATAGCGCGCCCGTGACGACCGCGTGGTCTCTCGACGCGGGTGTAACATCGAGTGTCGACGGCGACAGCTCGCCGCTGGACGGCGAACGGAGGGACGCATGGAAATGGGTAGAAGGTCCACCTCGGCGAAGTCCATCGTGAGCGCCTTCGCGCTCGTTCTGTGTTTGAGTTGTGGCGGCGGAAGCGGAAACAACGGGCCGGCCAGCGTGCCGCGCAGCGCGACGGTGGTCTCGTTGAACGCGCCACAGAGCGCCGCGCTCTGCGACTGGATCAATACCCGCCTGGGCGGATACGGCAGCATCGATAACTGCGACGGAGGCGGATCGCGGCACGCGGATTCGACGCAGCAGGACTGCGTCTCCGGGCTCAGCGACTTCAACGCTTGTCCGTCGCTGACCGTGGGTGCCGTCGTGGACTGTATCAACGCCAGCGGCGGGGACCTGTGCCGGGCCGACACCTCGCCCGCATGCGCGCCCATCAACCAGTGCGGCCGCGCCGACGGCGGCGCCTAGTCCAGTCAGACGGCGCATGCCCGCTCCCCAGTTTCAGTCGTGGTGGACGCAGTTGAAGACCACCGGCGACATCTGCCCGGTTCGGCTCGGCATGTCGCGCGCGGAGCTCCGGGCGATTCTCGGCGAGCCCGACGAAACCGGCGGAACGTCGAGGCGACACCCCTCGCCACGCATCTGGAAGTACGATCGTGTCGAGTTTCATTTCGGTCCCCCGGACGCGCTGGTCCTCATCTTCATGGAGGACGCTGAGATCGTACGGCTATCCATCGGATTGCTCGAGTGACGCGCGTCGTAGGCGACCTGCTCGATCTCGCGCTGCAGGGACGGTTCGACGTCATCGTTCACGGTGCGAACTGCCAGTGCGTGATGAGCGCCGGCATCGCGAAGTCGATTCGCGCTCTCTTCCCCGAGGCGTACGAAGCCGACCTCGCCACCAGGAAAGGCGATCGCGCGAAGCTGGGGTCGATCTCCGCGGCGGAGGTTTCGCGCGGTCCCGTTCGCTTCCACGTCGTGAATGCGTACACGCAGTTTGACTACGGCGGGGCCGGCACACGCGTCGACTACGAGGCCGTTCGGTCGGCGATGCGCCTCGTGAAGGAAAGATTTCATGGCCGACGCATCGGGTATCCGAAGATCGGCGCCGGGCTGGGCAGGGGCGATTGGGCGCGCCTGTCGCAGATCATCGATGAGGAACTGGGAGACGAGGACCATGCGCTTGTCGAGCTCGCCGCCTAGCGTCGTTTCCTT
>DATMZL010000481.1:0-2018 GCA_035607075.1 Polyangia bacterium | reverse complement strand
GAGGTGACGGGCGCGAACGTGCTGGTCGCCATCTTCGGCGAGAAGGACTCGCACGCGGTCTACTTCCTCCAGCAGCAGGGCATCGCGCGGCTCGACGTCGTCAACTACATCTCGCACGGCATCACCAAGACGCCGCAGTCGGCGCAGGGCAAGAGCGCCGACCAGGACGCCGAGCAGGAAGGCCAGGCCGAGACCTCCAACAGCCCGCTCGACAACTACACCCAGAACCTGAACGCGCTCGCGCTCGCCGGCAAGATCGACCCGCTGATCGGCCGCGACAAGGAGCTCGAGCGCGTGGTGCAGACCCTCTGCCGCCGCCGCAAGAACAACCCGCTGCTGGTCGGCGAAGCCGGCGTCGGCAAGACCGCGATCGCCGAAGGCTTGGCGCGGCGCATCGTCGAGGGCAACGTCCCCGATCTCCTCGCCAAGTGCACGGTGTACGCGCTCGACATGGGCGCGCTGCTCGCCGGCACCAAGTACCGCGGCGACTTCGAGCAGCGCCTGAAGGCGGTGCTGAAGCAGCTGGTCGACAATCCGAACGCGATCCTGTTCATCGACGAGATCCACACCGTGATCGGCGCGGGTGCGGCTTCGGGCGGCACGCTGGACGCCTCCAACCTGCTGAAGCCGGTGCTGTCCACCGGCCAGCTGAAGTGCATCGGCGCCACCACGTACAACGAATACCGCGGCGTGTTCGAGAAGGACCACGCGCTGTCGCGGCGCTTCCAGAAGATCGACGTGGTCGAGCCGTCGATCGACGAGACGGTCGAGATCCTCAAGGGCCTGAAGACGCGCTTCGAGGCGCACCACAGCGTCAAGTACACCGCCAACGCCCTCACCACGGCGGTCGAGCTTTCGGCGCGCTACATCAACGACCGGCACCTGCCCGACAAGGCGATCGACGTGATCGACGAGGCCGGCGCGGCGCAGCGCATCGCACCCAAGGCGAAGCAGAAGAAGATCATCGGCAAGGGCGAGATCGAGGAGATCATCGCCAAGATCGCCCGCATCCCGCCGCGCAGCGTCTCGACCGACGACCGCAGTGCGCTGGCGAATCTCGACCGCGACCTGAAGGCGGTCGTGTTCGGCCAGGACCAGGCGATCGACGCGCTCTCCGCCGCGATCAAGATGGCGCGTTCCGGCCTCGGCAATCCGCAGAAGCCGATCGGCAACTTCCTGTTCAGCGGCCCGACCGGCGTCGGCAAGACCGAGGTCGCCCGCCAGCTCGCCTATTGCATGGGCATCGAGCTGATCCGCTTCGACATGTCCGAGTACATGGAGCGGCACGCGGTGTCGCGCCTGATCGGCGCGCCGCCGGGATACGTCGGCTTCGAGCAGGGCGGCCTGCTCACCGAGCAGATCACCAAGAAGCCCTATTCGGTGCTGCTGCTCGACGAGATCGAAAAGGCGCACCCGGACATCTTCAACGTGCTCCTGCAGGTCATGGACCACGGCACGCTGACCGACAACAACGGCCGCAAGGCGGATTTCCGCAACGTGCTGATCGTCATGACGACCAACGCCGGCGCCGAGTCGCTGGCGAAGAACAGCATGGGCTTCTCCACCGGCAAGCAGACCGGCGACGAGATGGAAGCGATCAAGCGCATGTTCACGCCGGAGTTCCGCAACCGGCTGGACGCGATGATCTCGTTCAAGGCGCTCGATGCCGAAGTCATCCTGCGCGTGGTCGACAAGTTCCTGATGCAGCTCGACGAGCAGCTCGCCGAGAAGAAGGTCGAGGCGCAGTTCACCGACGCGCTCAAGGCGCATCTGGCGAAGAAGGGCTTCGACCCGCTGATGGGCGCGCGACCGATGGCGCGACTCATCCAGGACACCATCCGCCGCGCGCTGGCCGACGAGCTGCTGTTCGGCCGCCTGCAGCACGGCGGCAAGGTGACCATCGACATGGGCGAGGACGAAAAGATCAAGCTCACCTTCGAGGAAGAGACGGCGCCCGTCGCCTGAACGCACCCGTCGCATAAGCAAAGGCCGCTTCGCGCGGCCTTTGCTTTTTGGGG
>DATMZL010000382.1:0-13581 GCA_035607075.1 Polyangia bacterium | reverse complement strand
CGGCGCCCGCGATCGCCGCCGCCCGCCGCAACTTCGAGCGCAACGGCCTGCCGACCGACGACGCGCGCCTCGTGAGCGGCGATGCGTTCGCGTTTCTCGAGCGGGCGGCGTCCGACGGCGAGCGCTTCGACGTCGTGATCTCGGACCCGCCGAGCTTCGCGCCCAGCCGCCGTGCGCTGCCAGCCGGCCTGCGCGCTTACCGCCGGCTGCACCGCCTGTGCGCGGCCGTGACCGCACCGGGCGGGACGCTGTGCGCGGCGTCGTGCTCGAGCCACGTCGATCGGGCGGCGTTTCTCGCCAGCGTGGTCGACGGCGCGCGCGACGCCGGCCGCCGCTTCCAGCTGCATGAGCTGCGCGGCGCCGGCCCCGACCACCCCGTCGTGCCGCAATTTCCCGAAGGCGACTACCTGAAATTCGCGGTGGGTGCTTTATGATTCGCCGCGGATGGCCGTAGCCACCCCACCCGCTCCCGAATCGTCGGCGTCGCAGATCGCGACGCCCGCCTACAAGTGGCCCATCGCGGGCGCGATGGCGCTGGTGCAATCGGCGGTGTATTTCGGTATCGGCCACCTTCACCTCGACCGATCGACAGAGCTTCTGCGGACGCGGATCGACGACGCGATCCCGTTCTGGCCGTGGACAACCTGGTGCTACCTGCCGTTCTACGCCGGGGTGTTCATCATCGCGGCCGCGGGCTTCAAGCGCCGCGCGCTGTTCAACCGCGCGGTGCTGGCCGTGTTCTCGGTCATGGCGCTGGGCGCGCTGGGGCACATCTTCATCCGCGCCGAGTATCCGCGCCCGGTCCTTCACCCACCCTACGCGGGCATCTCGGCGGCGTTCATGGCCGCCGTCCAGGCCATCGATCCGCCTGGGAACGTCTTCCCGTCGCTGCACGTCGCGCACACGACGATGCTGGCTTTGCTTCTGATCAAGGATCGCCCACGCCTGGGCCTGGTGACGCTGGTGATGGCGACCGCGCTGGCGCTGTCGACGCTGACGACCAAGCAGCACTTCCTCGCCGACGTCGTGTCCGGCTATGCGCTGGCGTTCTTCGGACGTTGGCTCGCGCTGCGCAAGCTCAACGGTTAGGGGGTCTTGTTCTTCGAGACCACGGCGGCGCGGGCGGCCGCGCTGATCGGGTCCTTGAAGTTGATCTTTTCGTACGGGATGCCCTTGTCCCGGATCTGAGGCTCGATGGCCGGCGCCTTGCCCACGATCACGATCAGCATCGCGTCGGGTTGCAGCAGCTCGGCCGCCGCAGCCTTCGCGGCCGACTGGTCGACGGCGGCGAGGCGGACCGGCAGCTCGCGGACGTAGTCGGCGCCCAGCCCGTGCAGCTCCGCGGCGACCAGCGCCTGCGCGACACCGGCAGCCGCCTGCAGCTTGAACGGGTAGCTGCCGGCGTAGTAGCCCTTCGCCTTGTCCAGCTCGACGGTCGTGGGCCCCTCCGCTTTCATCCGCCGGATCTCGTCGATCGACGCACGCAGAGCCTCGCCCGTCGTCTCGCTCTTCGTCGAGCCGGCGACGCGGAACGAACCCTCGTACAGCGTGCTGCCGAAGGATGATCCGATCCCGTAGGTGAGGCCGCGCTTGGCGCGCACCTCGATCATCAGGCGCGACGCGAAGTCGGACCCGCCCAGCACGTAATTCATCAGCGTCGCGGCGTACCAGCGCGGATCGGCGTGCTTGATGCCCGGGTGGCCGAGCACGATCGTCGCCTGCGTCGAGTCCGGGCGATCGACCAGCAGGATGCGCGAGCTGGCCAGCTTCGGGATGGTCCAGGTCGGCCGCGCCGGAACGTTCGCGCGCGCCCAGGCGCCGAACTGCTTCTCGATACCGGCGCGCAGCTTCGCGACGTCGACGTCGCCCGCCACCGCCAGGATGGCGCGGTTCGGGCGATAGAACGTCCGCCAGAACGTCTCCAGGTGCGCGCGGTTGATCTTGCGGACGTCGTCGGCCGCCAGCACCCATCCGTCGGGGTGCTTCTCGCCGAACAGCAGGTTCTCGAAGTGCGCGTTCGCGAGCTCGTGCGGGTTGTCGAAGCGCGCCGCGACCGCCGCCAGCATCTCGTCGCGCACCTCGCCCATCTCGCTGTCCGGGAACGCCGGGTGCAGCAGGATGTCCGAGAGCAGATCGAGGCAGAGCTTCGTATCCTTCGACAGCGCCGAGCACGCCGCGGTCGTGCCTTCGTTCGTTGCCTGCGCGTCCAGCGTCCCGCCCACGAAGTCGATCGCGTGCGAAATGTCGTCGGCGCTTCGCGTCTTGGTGCCGCGCCGGAGCATCGCCGCGACGAAGTCCGAGACGCCGAGGTTCTCGCGATCCTCGTCGTACCCGCCCGCCTGCACGGCGATGCCGAAGCTGACGACCGGCAGCTCCTTGCGCGGAACCACGATCACCTGGAGGCCGTTCTTCAGCGTGAAGCGGTGGACGGGCGGCAGCGCCAGCTCCGTGGGCTTGGGCGGCGCGGGCGCGCGAATCAGGTCGGTGCGGTTCGCCCAGAAGTCGGCGGGAGGCTTCGCAGCGGGCGCATTCGGGGGCGGCGTCGGGGGCGCGGACGCGACGGGGGGCGGAGCCGCGGGCGTCGGCGACGGCGCGGAGGCGCAGCCGGCGAGCGTCAACGTGAAGACCACCGTCCACGTGAACGTCAGCAGCGGTCTCACTTTGCGGCTCCCGGTGCGGCGGGCTGGGCGAGCGTTACGCGCGTGAGGTTGGTGTCGACGAGGTATTTCTTCGCGACGCGCTGGATGTCGGCCGCGGTCACGGCCAGGTAGCGCGTCGCGCCCTCGACGAAGCGCTTCCAGTCGCCCTCGACATACTGGGCCCGCCCCAACGCGCCCGCGACGCCGTCGACGGTCTGCAGCCCGAACACGAAGCCGGCGGCCAGCTGGTTCTTCGCCTTGTCCAGCTCGGCAGGCGTGATCGGCTTGTCGCGCACGGCCGCGATCTCCTCGGCCAGCACCGCCTCGACGCGGCCTGCGTCGCGATCAGGCAGATACGCGGCGTAGACGAGGAACAGGCCCGGATGCTCCAGCGTCTCGGCGACGCCGCCCGCGGCGATCGCCAGGTGCTCGCGCCGGACCAGGCGCTGGTGGAGGCGCGACGACTCGCCGCCCGAGAGCACGGCGGCCAGCACCTCCAGCGCCGGGATGTCGGGATCGGCCGCCTTCGGGATGTGGTAGCCGCCGACGACGACCGGGATCTGGACCTCGATGTGCAGCGTCTCCGCGCGCAGCGCCGTCTGGGGCGGCTCCACGGCGGTCGTGCGCGGCGGCGCCGGCCCGCGCGCGATCGGTCCGAAGTGCTGCTCGACGAGCTCGCGCACCGCCACCTCGTCGACGTCGCCGACGACGATCAGCGTGGCGTTGTTGGGCTGGTAGTACGTGTCGTAGAAGCGCTGGCAGTCGGCGGGCGTGACCTTCTCGAGATCCTCGATGGTCCCGATCGGCGTCCAGTTGTACGGGTGCTTGTCATAGGCGAGCAGGCGAAACTTCTCGATCGCCTTGCCGATCGGATCGTTGTCGATGCGCAGCCGCTTCTCCTCCTCGACCACGCGCCGTTCGGATTCGACCGTCCCCGGGAACAGCTTCAGCAGGCGCATGCGCTCGGCCTCGAGCTGGAGGGCGAAGCCGACGTACGACGGCGGCACGGTGTCGTGGTACGCCGTCATATCCTCGGTCGTGAACGCGTTGACCTGGCCGCCGACCTCCTTGAGCAGGCGCGCGTGCTCCTCGGGCGGGACGTGCTGGGAGCCCTTGAACATCATGTGCTCGAACATGTGGGCGACGCCGCGGATGCCGATGTGCTCGTCCTTCGATCCGACGTGATAGAAGACCTGCACCGTCGCGATCGGCGCCTTGTGATCGGCGAGGAACAGCACGTTCAAGCCGTTGGCCAGCGTCCAGTTCTTGACGTCCAGCTTCGGGGAAGGCAGCGCCGACGCCGTCGCCGGCGCGGCGTGCTCCGGCTTGGGCTTGGGCGCCCCGTCGGCGGACGTGGACGCCAGCGTCGCTGTCAGCAACAGCAGCAGGTGGCCTCGGCGGAGCATGGCCGCGGCAATATGACATCGAACTGGCGAGTAGGAAATCGTCTACTCTCGTCGTCGATGCTGTTCGCGCCCACATTGGCGGCCATTTCCGGGATGCTCGCCGCCGCGCAGGCCGCAGGCGCGGGCAACCCGATGACCGCCCTGGAGATCTCGTACATTACGCACGCGGGCGAAGGCGCCGAAGGCCAGAAGCGTGTCACGCGCGACGGCTGCTATCAGACCGCATCCGAAGGCAGCACGGGCGGCTCCGCCTACGCGTTCGAGAGCCAGGCCGGCTGCCATCGAACCGCGGACGTCGCGGCGGTGTTCGCGCGCCTGGATGCGATCCCCGCCGCCGCGTTGGCGCGTGAAGCCGGTGCAAAGGGTGGAGGCGCGCGGCGCGATTCGATGCCCGGCGGCGGGGAGACGCGGGTCGTCTTGATTCGCGCCGACGGCACGCGCTGGACGGCCACGAATCAGGCGACGGCGGACGACGTCCTGCGTGCCGTCAACGAGCTGCCCAGCGAGAACCAATGGCACGCGACGCCGCCCGACAAACCGGTGGGTTTGGGTCCTCAGTTGCTCACCCTGATGACGACGACGGTGGGCAAAGACGAGTCGGCGTCGCGTTTCGAGGGATCCCTCGCGAGCGACGGCCGCTGGTGGTGCCATCGGAGCCGGATCGGCCCGCGCACGGGCGAGTCGCGACTCCCGGCGAAGAACGGCGCGACGATCACGAACGCACCGGCACGCCTCGGTCGGATCCTGGCGGGCGCGCAGCCGGACACGCGTGACGAGGCGCAAGCGGCCAGCGACACGCACGGCGATTCACAGATCTCGGTCGAGGTCGCCTGGCCGGGCAAGCCTCGCGCGGCGCTGCGGCCCGCGACGCTGGCCGCCACCGTGTCCCATCGCTTCGTCGGCGAGATGCGGTCCCTTTCGCCGGTCTGTGCCATCCGATGAGCACCGTCGTCGAGATCGTCGAGAGCCGCGCGCTCGTCGGCAATCCGCTGGGCGATGCGACGGCGCGCCGGACCGCCGTCTGGCTGCCGCCGTCGTACGCGACCGCGACCGGCCGCCGTTACCCGGTGATCTACTGGCTGGCGGGCTACGCGGGCACGGGCGAGCAGATGTTCTCGGGGACGCCGTGGCAACCGGGCCTGGGCGATCGCCTCGACCGGCTGGCCGCGTCGGGCGCGATGGGCGAGGCGATCGTCGTCGCGCCCGATTGCTTCACGCGCTGGGGCGGCGCGCAGTACCTCGATTCGTTCGCGATCGGCGACTACGAGACGCACGTCGTGCGCGAGGTGATCCCGGCGATCGACGAGCGCTTCCGAACGATCGCCAAGCGCGACGGACGCGCCGTCGGCGGCAAGTCATCGGGCGGCTTCGGCGCGCTGGTGCTGGCGATGCGCCACCCCGACCTGTTCTCCGCGGTCGCCAGCCACGCGGGCGACATGGCCTTCGAGCTGTCGGCCATGCCGGACCTGCCCGTCGCGGTTCGGACGCTGCGCCGACACGGCGGCGTGGGCGGCTTCCTGCGCGCCTTCGAGGCGAAGGAGAAGAAGGACGGCGCCGACTTCACGACCATGATGGTCCTGGCGCAGGCCGGCGCCTACTCGCCCGATCCCGGGCGCGAGCACGGCATCGCGCTGCCGTTCGACCTCGACACGGGCGAGATCGACTGGACCGTGTGGCAGCGCTGGAAGGCGTGGGATCCGGTCGAGCTGATCGCCACGCACGCGGAGGCGCTGCGCCGCATGAAGCTGATCTTCGTCGACGCAGGGACGCGCGACGAGCACAACCTCGACCTCGGCGCGCGCATCTTCGTGCGCCGGCTGCAGACGCTCGGCATCACCTGCGACCACCAGGAATTCGACGACGGCCACCGCGGCACCGCCTACCGCTACGACATCTCGCTGCCCCTGCTCGCCGCGTCGATCGGCGCGACCGGGGGCTAGACTCGTCGTCCGCCTGAAGAACGACCCGTGGAGACCTTCGGCGCTGTCAGCTTCGTATGGGAGTCGGATCGCGACGTCTGGCGCGAACGGACCACGTACGAGTGGCTGCTGGGCGCGCTGGAACAAGCGGGCGTCCCGACCGACGTCACGCATTTCCAGAAGCTTCAGCAGCAGCCGAAGCGCTTGAAGTCACGCGATCATCTGCTCGACCTGCTCACGAAGCCGGCTTCTTATTTCCACCTTGTCGTGATGGCACCGTCGCGCCAGCCGCCGCTGCAGCTCTCGTTCGTCGGTGACAAGGAAGAGAGGGGCGTGAACGCACATCTGTGGGGCCCCGATTGGGGCACCTGCAGCGCGTGGCTGCCGCGCTTCGTGGAACGCCTGTACCGCGAACCGCGCGAGGGACTCCGTCTTGGAAGGACGGTACACGTGCAGCCGCGGTTTCCGACGCCGTCGCTGCGGCCGCCGCGGCGCCACGACTTTCTCGTCGGGAAGGCGTGCCGTGACGTGGTCACGCGCAGCTCGTTTCAGCCGCTCGAGAAGGACAACCCGGAGTTCTTCGAAAGCTGCCTCCGTCAGTTCGAGATTCTCGCGACGGCCGATCTTCCCGAAGGCGTCCGCCGCCGGTCGATCGATCCGGACCTGATCATCATCGAATGGGCCGCACCCGAGGCGACTGAAGTCGGCCTGTGTGAGGCCCTGGTGACGAAGCAGCGGTGGCTTCGCAAGCACTTCGCCATGGACCGGGAGCCTTTCTTCAACGAAGCCGGCGACAAGAGGATCGTCCCGTGGGGGTTCACGCCGCATCCGCACGTCACGCTGTACGGCGACGGCGACAACTCTGCGTTCCAGACGATGGTTCCATTCGACGGGAAGCTGGATCCGGCGGTGCTGGACAGGATCCGCTCGTGGCGCGAACAAGGGACGCCCGACGGCCAGCCGCTTCGAGACGTCACCCTGCTCCTGCCCAACCGGAACGCCGCCGTCAGTCTCCGCGCCGAAGCGCTCGCGACGGGCTTCCAGGGCGTGCTCTACGTGGAAGACGACGGATCGTTCAGGGATCCGTTTCCGGAAGGCGAGTGGATCGAGGGTGACTGATACGGCCATCAAAGCCTTCGGCGCTGTCAGCATCATCTGAAAATCGAACCCCGACATCTAGCGCCAGCGGAGCTCGTACGAGTGGCTGCTGGCCAGGCTGGAACAAGCGGGCGTACCGACCGACGTCACGCATTTCCAGGAGATCCAGCAGAAGCCGAAGCGCCTGAAGTCCCGCGACCACCTGCTCGATCTGCTTGCACGATCCAGGTTCCCGTCGGTGACTGCACCGTCCAGGCAGCCGCCGCTGGACATCGGATTCAGCGGCAGCAAGACCGAAATGACGGTGACGGTGCAGCTATCGGGGCCAGATTGGGGCGCCTGCAGCGCGTGGCTGCCGCGTTTCTTGGAAAGTGTGTACAGCGAAAAGCGCGAAGGAGTCGGCTTCGGACGCACGATTCACGTTTCGCCTCAGTTTCCGCTGCCGTCCCTGCGACCGCCGCGGCGGCACGCCTTCCTGGTCGGGGAGGCGTGCCTTGACGCGGTCACGCGCAGCGCGTTTCACCCAATCTCGAAGCACAACATGAAGTTCTTCGAACGCTGCGTGACGCAGTTCGATGTTCTGGCGACCGCGGATCCTCCTGAAGGAGTGCGCCGGCGTCTGATCGATCCGGATCTGCTCATCCTTGAATGGGCGCCTCCCGAGGCGACCGAAGCGGGGTTGCGTGAGGGCTTCCTGACGAAGCAGCGGTGGCTGCGCAAACTCTTCACGATGAAGCCGGAGCCAGACTTCAACGAGGCGGGCGACAAGATGTCCATTCCGTGGGGCTTCATGCCGCATCCCCACGTCACGTTCTATGGCGAGAGCTCGGGCAACGCGTTCCAGACGATGGTTCCGTTCGGCGGCAAGCTGGATCAGGACGTGATCGGCAAGATCCGTTCGTGGCGCGAGCAGGGAATGCCGGACGGAAAGCCGCTTCACGACGTCACGCTGCTCCTGCCCAACCGGGAAGCCGCCGTCAGCCTGAAAGCTGCGGCGCTCGAGGCCGGCTTCCAGAGCGTGCTCTACGTGGGCGACAATGGATTTTTCTGGGACCCGTTCCCCGAGGGCGAGTGGATCGCCGATGAGTGATACCTCGCGGAGCTCGGGCGTAAAGCCGGGCGAGCGCGTGACCGTCACGTGCGTCGACCTCGACGACGAGGGCGCCGGGATCTCCGCGGCGCCGGCCGACGGGCCGCGCGTCCACGTCGCGGGCGCGCTGCCAGGCGAGCGCGTCAGCGCCGTGATCGAGCACGTGTCGTCGCACGCGCCCGAGGCGTGGGCGCGCCTGACCGCGATCGAGACACGATCGCCGGCGCGCCGCCACGCGCTCTGCCGCGCGTTCGGTTCGTGCGGCGGCTGCATCCTGGGCCACTTCGACCACGCGGCGCAGCTCGGCTGGAAGCGGGAACGCGTCGCGCGCGCGCTTGCGAACATCGATGTCGAGGTCGGGCCCTGCGTGGGGAAGCCGTTTCACTTCTATCGCAATCGGTCGAAGCTGGTGCCGGCCCGAATCGACGGACGGGTGGTCCTGGGCGCGTACGCGCCGCGGACGCACGTCGTCGTCGACACCGCGGGCTGCAGCATCGCCACGCCCCCGCTCGACGACACCGCGACCGCGCTCGCCGCGCTGCTCGACCAGGCGGGCGTCGTTCCCTACGACGAGCGCACGCTCGCCGGCGACCTGCGCCACGTCGTGCTGCGCGCCAATGCCGACGGCCGCGTGCTCGCGACCTGGGTCGCGCCCTGGCCGCTCGCGAACGGTCCGGAGCTGGCGCGCGCGTTCCGCGTCGTGCGCCCGGAAGTAGTCGGCGTCGTCGAGCACATCAACCGCGGGCGCGGCAACGCGATCTTCGCGCCCGACACCAGCGACGACCGGATCCTCGACGGCGAGCCGACAATCGAAGATTTCGTCGAGGTCCGCGGGGAACGCGTCCGCGTGCGCCTTTCGGGCGGCGCCTTCTTTCAGGCGAACCATGGCATCGCGGGTGAGGCGTACGCGGCGATCGTGAACGCGCTGTCACCGCGGCCGGGCGAGCGCGTCGTCGACGCCTACTGCGGCGTCGGCGCGATCGGGATCGCGCTCGCGCGCGCCGGCGCCAGCGAGATCATCGGCATCGAGGTCCACGCCGGCGCGGTCGCCGACGCGACCGCCTCGGCGGCCCTGAACCGCGTGACCGGCGTGCGCTTCGTGGCAGGCGACGTGGCCCGCGAGATCGCCGCGATTGATCGTGCCGGTTTGCGCGCCGACCTGGTCGTGCTCAACCCGCCCCGCAAAGGCTGCGCCCCCGAAGTGCTCGCCGCGGTGGTCCGTCTCGCGCCACGCGCCATCGCGTACCTGTCATGCGATCCCGACACGCTCGGGCGCGATCTCGCCTGGCTGGCGTCGCACGGCTACCGCGCCACCTCGGTCACGCCCTACGACATGCTGCCGTATACGCCACACGTCGAGGCGCTGGCTATCGTCTACCCGGCCATCTCGACCGGTAGCTGAGCTCCGTCGGGAAAAAAGCGCAGCGTCGGACGCGGCGGTGTCCAGAGCGACTTCTCGAGGCGGCGGGCGCGCCACCGCTCGGCCCGGGGCCCATCGACGGTGTCGCCGTCGTCGATCACCTCGCCTTGCTGGATCAGGTAGAGCGAGACGTTGCGCAGAAAGTTGTCGACCTCGCCCGGCTCGTAATCCTCGCGCGGAAAGCACGCTTCGCAATCGGGTCGGTCCAGCTGCGCGTTTCCGACGGTGTCCATCAGCAGCCACCCGTTTCCGGGATTGAAAAGCCGGACGTTGGTCCAGATCTCCAGAGGCGGCGGCGCATCCGCGCGCTCATCATCCAGCGCCTCCGCGACACCCGCTTCGCTCCGCAACGTTTCACCGTTGGGGTTGAAGTACGCGAGCGCCGCCGCGTGTCGCAGGAGGGCGCGCGACACCCGGGTCACGAACACCAGCTCGCCCAGCGGGTCATAGCCCTGCGGCAGCACCGGGTCCTCGTCGCGCGCGCCGAAGATGTAGCTGGAACGAACGCGAATGAACGCCCGGTGCTGGTCGGGAACAGCCTTCGCGTCTGGCCAGCTCCAGGATTGCTGGGCCGCGCGCTCCAGGCCGCCCGGAAACGCAAACGGCCCGAAGTGCCCCATCGACCAGGCGCCGAACAGCGTCGTCTCTGACTTCGCATCGCCCATGTGATCGGGCCAGCGCCGGTTCTGGACGTCGACGGACAGGTACCCGTTCACCTTCGGCAGGAATTCGATCGTGAACGAAGGCCCGCCCATGTCGTCGTTCTCGGCGCCCTCGATACGCTTCGCGATCCGGAAGTCGCCCAGCAGCGCCTCCAGCTCGTCGAGCGTCGCCGGACGCGAGAGCAGAATGCACGCCGCCTGCGTGAAGAACCCCTTCGCCATCGCGCGACTCTACGTCGTGTAGTGGCGGCGGGTCCATTCGGCCATGGCGATGCCGGCGGCGACCGTCACGGGGAACGAATGGTTGATGCCGTACATCGGGATGCCGACGACAAGGTCGGCGGCGCGGACGATCTCCTCGGGGACGCCGGCCGTCTCGCTGCCGAACACCATCGTGCACTCGGCGGGCAGCTCGGCGTGCCACAGGTCGACGCGCGCGGCGTCCTTCTCGAGCACGACCAGCTTGCCGCCACCTGCGCCCGCGCGCACGCGCGCGATCAGCGCCGCCTCGTCGGGGACACAGACGATGTTCTCGTAGCGGTCCATCCCCATCGCGCCGCGCTCGTAGTAGCGCTCGCTGCCGACCAGGACGATCTCGCGCACCAGGAACGAATGCGCGACACGAATGATGGCGCCGACGTTGAACGGGTTGCGCGCGCGCAGCACCGCGATGCTGAGGGGCCGGCGCAGCTTCTCGAGGCTGGCCCGGATCTCCTCGAGCGGCATGTCGAAGGCGGGGACCTTCATGGACCGAGGCTCGCCGAGATCCCGACCGCGGCGTTCGGTTCGGTCGGGCCCACGAAGATGGGACGCATCGGCACCGGCATGAACACGCCGACGAACACCACGACCATCAGCCAGAACAGCGCTCGCCGGCTGGCCGGCAGCGGCTTTTCGTCGACGGGCGGGTGGTTCATGCCGCCCGTCATCCGACGCATCAAACCGATCAGGAGGAACCACACCAGCCACGGCAACGCCGCGTTCATGGCGATGTACGACCCGATCTGAAACCGCCAGGCCGCCCCGGCTTCGCGCTGCGTGGCGAAGAGCACCCAGACGAACACCCCGATCGCCATGACGGGCAGCGCCCGCCGCAGGCGCTCCGCGAAGCGGTTGTAGCCGTTTCCGAAGTACGCGTTGGCGATGTGGCCGCCGTCCAGCTGTCCGATCGGCAGCATGTTGATCATCGTGACGAACAGCCCCGCCCACGCGGCGCGCGCCGTCGGGTGCAGGAACACGTCGTGCTGGCTGTTCGGCAGCCACTCACCTTTGACCGCCCACTTGATCACCGCGTAGAGGACCGAGTTGCCCTCCTGCATCCCGTTGCTGAGCGGCGCGATCGACGACTTCATCAGACCGTAGATCAGGATCGGAATCGCGACGGCTAACCCCGCCAGCGGTCCAGCCGCGCCGACGTCGATCAGCCGCTTGCGATCGGTCGTCGTCTGCCGCATGCCGATGACCGCGCCCAGCGTTCCGAACCCGAACGGAAACGGGATGAAGTACGGCAACGACGCATCCACGCCTTGGCGGCGCGCGACGATGTAGTGCCCCAGCTCGTGGCACAGCAGGATGAACATCAGCGGCAGCGAATACGGCAACCCGTCGCGGATCGGGTTGATGGCTTCCATGCGGTGCGCCTCGAGCGCGCCGGTGGCCGTCGTCGTCAGGAAGGTCGCCAGGAACAGCGCCGCGTGGAGCAACAGCCGCGGCTTGCGCGGTCCGTTACCGCCGCCGCCTTCCTCCCGGCCGTCGTCGTCGCGATCGTCGTCGCGGCTCACGACGGCTCCGGCTTGGCCCGCGAGCCCGCCTCACGGAACGCCTGCCGCCGCGGCAGCGCGTCGTCGGCCAGCACCGTGCCCAGCTTCTCGAGCAGCGCCTTCGCCTCGTCGGAGACGGCGGTCGGCGTCTCGATGACGACGCGCACGTGGGCGTCGCCGCGCGCGCCCGCCGCGCGCGGGAAACCCTTGCCGCGCAGACGGAACAGCGATCCCGCCTGCGTCGACGGCGGCACGCGCATGCGCACGCGCCCGTCCAGCACCGGCACGTCGATCTCCGCGCCCAGCGTCGCCTCGACGGGCGACAGCGGCACCTCGATCATCAACACGTCCCCCTCGCGCGACGCTTCCCGCGCGAAGAACGCATGCGGGCGGACGCGCACGATGACGTGCAGGTCCCCCGGCGGCCCGCCGCGCCGCCCCGGGCCGCCCTCGCGCGGCACCCGCTGCGTCGTTCCGCCCGTCGAGCCGGGCGGGATCCGCACCGTGTAGCGCCGCTCCTTGTCGAGCAACCCGGCGCCTTCGCAGGTCGCGCAGCGCACGCGCGGTACGTGGCCCGTGCCGCCGCAACCCATGCAGTCGCGCCGGCTGGTCAGAAAGCCGGCCTTCTTGCGGATGACGCCCTCGCCGCCGCAGCGGGGACAGGTGACGAGCCCGGCGCTGCCGCCCTCCGCGCCCGTGCCCGCGCAAGCCGAACAGTCCTCGGGGCGCTCGAACGACAGCACCTTCTCGCACCCGAGCGCCGCCTCTTCGAAATCCAGCTCCAGCGTGTAGCGCAGGTCGCGCCCGGCGGTGGACTTGCGCCGCTGCAACCCGAACAGATCGCCGAACAGCGCATCGAAGAACTCCGTCGCGCCCGTGACGTCGGCGGCGGCGAACGGGCTCTGTCCGTCGACCGATCCGTAACGATCGTAGTGGCGCCGCTTGCTGTCGTCCGACAGCACCGAATACGCGATCGCCAGCTCCTTGAATCGCTCTTCGGCCGCCTTGTCGCCGGGGTTGCGATCCGGGTGCCACCTGAGCGCGAGCTTTCGGTAGGCGACCTTGATCTCGGCGTCGGTCGAGCCGCGACCGACGCCCAGCGTTTCGTAGTAATCGGTGGGCAGGCGGCTAGCCCTCCGACGACGGCGCGGCCGGCTTGCCGCCGTTACCCGCCGACACGGAAACCAGCGCCGGCCGCAGCAGGCGGTCGCCCACGCGGTAGCCCTTCTGCAGCTCGACCGCGACGGAGCCGGCCGGAATCTCCTTGTGCTCGACCCGCGAGATCGCCTCGTGCACGCGCGGATCGAACGGCTGGCCGGTCGCGTCGAACGGACGCACCTCGTAGCGTTCCAGCTTCTGCTTGAACAGCCGCAGGACGATGTCGACGCCCTTCAGCACGGCGGACCCGTCGACGCCTCCGTTGCCGCCCGCCGACGTCTGCATGGCGACCGCACGTTCGAGGTTGTCCACGATCTCGAGCATGTCCCGCAGCACCGACTCGCGCGCCGAAGCGACGGCGTCCGCCTGTTCCTTGCGGGCGCGCTTCTTCCAGTTCTCGAACTCGGCCGCCACCCGGAGCATCCGGTC
>DATMZL010001395.1:0-2048 GCA_035607075.1 Polyangia bacterium | reverse complement strand
CCGCGACCGGCTGGCCATGCGCAACCTCGCCGCGGCCTTTCCGGAAAAGAGCGAATCCGAGCGGCGGCACATCGCCGACGAATGCTGGCGCCATTTCGGCCGGGAGGCGCTGGCCACCGTCCGCATGCAGCACGTGCCGATCGAGGAGGTCCCCTCGCACTGCCGCTTCGTCAACGCGGAGATCTTCGAAGAGGCCCAGGCCCGGGGCCGCGGCGTCGTTCTCCTCAGCGCGCATTACGGTGCGTGGGAGATCGCCGGGCTGGCCATCATGGCCCTGGTGAGGAACGTCAGCACCGTGGCCCGGCCGCTCGACAACGAGCTTCTGGAGCGCGATCTCGCTCGTTTGCGCGCCCGCACGGGGGCGGAAGTGGTCGATCGCAAGCGCGCGGCGCGCGTATTGCTCAAGGCACTCTCTCGGAATGGAGTCATCATCCTGCTTCCTGACCAGGCCGTGCAGCCGCGGGAGGGGATTCTTGTCCCCTTCCTGGGCCGTCCGGCGTGGACGACGGACGCACCGGCAAAGATGGCTTTGCGCCAGGAGTCAGAGATTGTGTTCGGTTTTTGCATTCCGGACGCAACCGGGCACCACCTCGAATTTGAGGAACCGATCAGGATCGATCAATTGGGCGAGGACGAGAAGAACGCCGAAGCGTTGACCACGCGCATCAACGACGTGATTTCCCGCCGCATCGCGGATCGACCGGAGTTATGGTTGTGGATGCACGACCGCTGGAAGGGGAACGCGTCGGGTGAGATCGAAGACGAAACAGATGGCCTGTGAAACAGTCGTAGTCGGCCTCAATTGGGTCGGGGACAACGTCCTCGCCCTCCCCACCTACCGGGCGCTTTATCACCGCTTCCGGAGCGAGGGGGGGATCACCGTGGCCGCTCCCCGCCACATCGCGTCGCTGCTCGCCTCGGCCGGCATCTTTCGCAATGTCATTTCCTGGAACGGCGATACGCGCGAGCGCATCCGCCTGCTGAAGGCCGGCCGCTTCCGCCGCGCGGTAATCCTTCCCAATTCGTTCCGCGCGGCCATGGTGGCCTTCGCCGCCGGCATCGGCGAGCGCTGGGGGTATGCGACCGACGCGCGCGGCATGCTGCTGACGCACGGCGTGCGCCGCGATCCGTCACGCGGACACCAGCTCGACGACTACACGACGCTGCTCGCGGCGATGAATGCCCCGCGCGTCGTCGACGAGATCCCGACCATGACCATTCCGCTGCACATACGGGAACGGGCCGGACGGCTTCTTCGCGATGCCGGTATCCGCCTCGACGAGCCGCTGTTCGGCCTGCACGCCGGCGGTCTTTACGGGCGCGCCAAGCATTGGGGCGACGACCGCTACGGCGAGCTGGCCGAGCGGCTGCGCGGCGCCGGCTTCCCGGTGGTGTTGCTGACCAGTCCCGGAGAGAGACATCAGGCCGACACCATCTCCGCGGCCATCGGCGGGATACCGATCATCGGCGACGACGGCGACGTGCTGCATCTTGCCGCCGCGATCTCGCATTGCTCGGTGGTGGTCACGAACGACAGCGGGCCGCTGCATCTGGCCACGGCGCTGGCCGTCCCGTCCGTCTCGATCTTCGGTCCGACGGATCCTGACCGCACCGTCATTCCCGGCGCATCGCGCGTCGTCCGCAAACCGTTCGCCTGCCAGCCCTGCTACAAACGCGAGTGTCCGCTGATGCACCACGGCTGCATGAACGACATCACGGTCGACGACGTCTTCGCCGCCGCGGTAGGGCTGTTCAACGAGATCGACGGAAAGATCGAGACCGACGGCGCGGGGGCCGTGGCGTTCGGGAGTGAGTAGGGTCGCGCGGTCTCGCGGTTGCGGGGTCGCGCGGTATTTGGTTGCCCGGTTGCCGAGGCTTACCGCGAGACCGCGAGACCCCACCCCGCGCCCTATAATCGCCACGATGCCTGCTGACGACGAAGGCCGGCTGTACAAGATCGGCGAGGTCTGCAAGATCGCCGAGGTGCAGCCGTACGTGCTGCGGTACTGGGAGACGGAGTTTCCTCCGCTGGCGCCGAACAAGAGCGG
>DATMZL010000392.1:0-2328 GCA_035607075.1 Polyangia bacterium | reverse complement strand
GAAGGCGGTCAACGCGCCGCCGCCGAAACGCAACCACGCCCAGCGCCCAGCCTGCGCCCGCGCCACCAGCAACCCGCCCGTCAGCGTCATGACCGCGATGATGGGCGACAGCTTGAACCCGGCCGCGAGCCCGGCCGCCATTCCCGCCAGCCAGATCCGCCGGCGCACGAACAGGAACGCCGCCAGCGTGTAGAAGAGGACGTTGATCGTGTCGGTGTTTCCGCGTTCCAGCGCGAACACGAACGGGTACTGCACCAGCAGCAGAACGCAGAAGACGACGGTCTCGTGACGCGCGCCCTGCTCCGGCGCGCGCACGATCTGCCGGTTCCAGATGCGGAAGATGCCGGCGAACGCGACGATCAGGAACACCGTCCAGATCCGCATCGTCGTCGCGAGCGACAGCGGCCGCACCCAGCGAAAGAACGCGAACAGGAACGGCGGGTAGAAGAACGGCCGCGCCAATTTGTCGCCGCAGACCTTCGCGTTGACGAGGTACGGCGACTGTCCCCCGCTGCACTGCTGGAAGACGTGGATGTTGTGCATGTCGATGCCCCACGGATCCAGCACCGGGATCGCGGCGAGCGACGCCAGGCAGACGACCATGAAGCCGACCAGCAGCAGGAACTTCGTGCGCCGGTCGAGCAGCGAAACCATCACGCGCGGGGCGTGTCAGCCGCGCTGCGATCGACGAGTCGAGCGCCGGCGCATCAGCGCGGCGCCGAGCAGCGCCAGGCCCGCGCCCAGCCCGAGCGACGACGCGCCCGCCGCGATGCTGCAGCCGCCGCCACCGCCACCGCTGGTGCCCGCGCTGCCCGTTCCGCTGCCGCCCGCCGTGCCCGTGCTGCCGCCGGTGCCCGTGCTGCCGCCCGCCCCTGTGCTGCCACCGGCGCCCGTGGCGGGCGGAATCGTGAAGCTGCAGAACAATCCCGGGCAGGTCGCGCCCGCCGACTTGCACTTGCAGTCGTCGTCGGTGAGGCACGACCCGTCGCTGATACCGGAGGCGCCATTCGTGTTCGCCGGGACGCACATCGCGCCGCCCGAGCTCTTGAAGCAGACGTCCCCGCCGCAGGCGGCGCTCCCCGGACAGTCCTTGTCGACGCTGCACGCCGGCGCCTGCGCGTGGGCGCGCCCCGCGGCCAGCAGGCAGAACAGACCGACAACAAAAGACAATCTCAATACGGCGACGCGTGCGTTCATCTCGAGAACCCTCCGGTTTCGGCGGCAGACTACCAATTAAGTCGGGAACCCTCAAAGGGTTCCCGCACCCTCCCGCGATGATACGCGGCGAGCAGAGCTCGCCGGCTCCTCACGCGAATTCCGTCGACGCACGCAAGCGAACGGCACGTCGCGCCAGCGCGCTATCGAACGACACGCCCATTTGCTAACGTCGCCGTGCTCTTGCCGTTCCTCGCAAGCCGCATCCGTGCCGCCTTCGCCCGAGCTGACACGGCGGTGTTGCTCATCTGGGCCGTCAGCTTGCTCGGGTTCGCGTTGCGCGTCGAGCACGCGCTCACCTTCGACGGGCCGCTGAAGGGATCGGACTACGCCGCCGAGATCGCGGGCCTCCGCTGGATGATGGAGAACCATCGGCCGTTCGGATTCACGTACCAGCTGCCGGAAGGGATCGGCTACCAGCCGCCGCTCTACTACGCGCTGGGTGCGGTCGTCCTGTACGTGACCGGCTCCGAGCGCGCGGTCAGCTTCCTCGCAGTCGGCGGCTGGGCGATCCGCCAGTGGCTGCTGTGGCGGATCCTGAAGCAATCGGCGCACGGTCACCGCTGGACCTGGCTCGCCGTCCTGACCCTGAACGCCGTGCTTCCGATCAGCGCCCTGACCGACGGGAAGGTGAACCCCGAGGGGTTTCACTCGACGCTGTTCACGATCGCGGCCTACCTCCTGTGGCGCATGGAGCGCGAGTCGCTGGAGCCGGGCGGGATCACAACCCGGACCGGCGCCGCGTTCGGCGCCGTCGGGGGCCTGGGCGTGCTGACCAAGGCGACGGCCGCCCTCCTCCCGATCGCAGCGTGCGTTGTGTTCGTCTGGTGCGCGGCGCGCGCCGTGCGATCGCGCGGCTGGCGCGCCGTCGGACGCCGCGCGCTGCGCCCCTTCGCCATCGCGGCGCTCGCCTGGTGCCTGGTGGCGAGCTGGTGGCTGGGCCCGAACCTCGCGAAGTACGGACATCCGTTTCCTCACGCCTGGAGTCAAGCGAGCGACCCGATCCTGGCCCGGCCGATCCTCGAGCGACGACCGGTCGCCTGGATGCTGCCGTTCTCGTGGAGCGCACACCTGCGGTCGCCCGTCATCCATTCGTACGCCTATCCGCCGCCG
>DATMZL010001580.1:0-5702 GCA_035607075.1 Polyangia bacterium | reverse complement strand
CACGAACCCAGCGCGCCCGCCCGAAGAAGCCGACCGCGAACAGCGACAGAGCGCCCAGGAGCAGGAAGTGGCCCAGCTTGTCGAGGCCGCCGCGCAGGCTGATGGCGGGCAGGCGGCCGCAGGCGGCCAGCACGCTCGCGGCGACGATGATCGCCAGGTGCGGAAACAACAGCCAGGCCCAGCGGGGACGTCGTTCGTTCATGTCCGCATGCTCGCAAGCGCCGCGACGATGCAGGGAACGGTCGCGACGAGCGGTCGAAACCGCGCATCGAACGGACGGCGGCGCGCTAGGACGACGGGGACGGGCTCTCGCCCGCCACGAGATCCAGCAGCGCCCGCCCGTAAAGCTGCAGCTTGGCGGGGCCGATGCCCGAGATCGCCAGCAGCTCGGCGTCGGAGGCGGGGCGCTGCTCGGCGATCCGCAGCAGCGTCGCGTCGTTGAACACGACGTAGGCGGGGACGTTGCGCTCGAGCGCGAGCTGGCGGCGCAGCGCTTTCAAGCGCGTGTACAGATCCTCCACCTCGGGGGAGCGTTCCGCCGCGGGCGCGGACCCGCCGGCGCGACGGCCCGCGCGGCCGCTCTCCTCTAGCACGTCGAAACCGACGCAGACGTCGCACGACGTCTCGCACGCCGCCATCGGCTCGCCGAAGTGGCGCGCGACCAGGCGATGCCGGCAGTCGCCCGCCGCCACCAGGCTGTGCATGCGGCGGACCTGGACGCGCTGGCGATCGGCGTCGTCGCCGTCGAGCTCGGCGCTGAAGCGGTCGCTCGCCAGCACGTCGGCCCACGAATAGAACAGCACGCAGTCGCTGGGCAGGCCGTCGCGGCCCGCGCGGCCGATCTCCTGGTAATAGCTCTCGATCGATCGCGGCATGTCGCGGTGGATCACGTAGCGAACGTTCGACTTGTCGATACCCATGCCGAACGCGATGGTCGCGATCACCACCTCGATCTCGTCGCGCGCGAAGGCGTCCTGCACCTTGCTGCGCGTGCCCGGTTCGAGGCCCGCGTGATACGCCGCGGCGCGCACACCCCGCGCCCGCAACACCTCGGCCAGCGCCTCGCACGCCTTGCGCGAGATGGCGTAGATGATGCCGCTCTGGCCGCGGCGCGCCGCCACCAGATTCACGATCGCGGTCCGCGTCCCCTTCGGTCCGACGATGCGAGCGCCAGGCTTGCCGCTACTCGCCGCGTCCTCGCCGCCCTTCTTGTACGCCGACAGGCGCAGGTTGGGCCGATAGAAGCGGCCGCGCACGTGGACGGGGCTTCGCATCCCCAGCTGCGAGACGATGTCGTCGGTCACCTCGCGCGTCGCGGTGGCCGTCAGCGCCAGGACCGGGACGCCGCCGTGCTTGTCCTTCAGCCCGGCGAGGTTGCGGTAGGCGGGACGAAAGTCGTGCCCCCACTGGCTGATGCAGTGGGCCTCGTCGACGGCGATCAGCCGCAGGTCCAGCCGGGGCAGCAGCCGGCCGACCGACGCCTCGATGCCTTCGGGCGCGGCGTAGCAGAGCTCGTACTTGCCCGCCGCCAGATCGCGCATCCGCTCCTGGCGCTCGTCCAAATCCAGCGTCGCCGAGAGATACGTCGCGCGCATCCCGATCTCTCGCATCGCGTCGACCTGATCTTTCATCAGCGCGACCAGCGGGGAGATCACCAGGGTCGTCCCGCCCAGGACGCGCGCCGGGATCTGGTAGGTGATCGACTTGCCGGCGCCGGTCGGCATCACGCCGACGCAGTCCCGCCCCGCCAGCAGCGCTTCGATGATCTCCTGCTGCCCGGCGCGGAAAGAATCGAAGCCGAACACCTCGCGCAGCACGCCCACCGCGGCCGCGTTCGACGGCTGCGCGAGCGCGGCCGATATCTCGCGCAGCAGCGCGACCGTCGCAGCGTCGAAGCTGCCGGGCTGGCGCCGCCAGACGCCGCGCAGGCGGGCCAGCTCCCGGACGCAGCCCGCCAGCAGCTTCACGTCTGTCGGATCGCCCGAGCGCCAGCGTCCCGCCAGCGCCTGGGCTGCAGACGCGGGGGTCTCGGGGTCGAGCTCGGGAAAGAGGCCGGGCGAGTTGTTCATGCGGGCTTATCGGCCGGTCCCGGCTTTTGTCGCGTGTCGGGGGCGACTTGTCTAGCCCGAACGCGCCGTTACCTTCGTGTAAGGAGGCGGATTATGGCTCAAGCATTTCTCGTGGGCCGCATCCTGGTCGGCTGTTACTACCTCCAGGGCGCATTCCATCATTTCACGGGTGTGGGCCAGATGTCGCGGTATGTGGCGGCGCATGGCGTACCGGCGCCCCAGGTTGCCGTCCTCGGCGCCGGCGTGCTGCTGCTGATCGCGGGCCTGTCGTTCTTGCTCGGGCTGTTCCCGCGGATCGGCGTGGCTGCGATCGTGCTGTTCCTGGTGCCGGTGACGCTCATCATGCATGCGTTCTGGGCGGATACGAATCCGATGGCGCGGCAGGCCGACATCATCAACTTCTCGAAGAACATCGCGCTGCTCGGTTCGGCGCTGATGTTCCTGGCGGTGCCGCGGCCCTGGCCCTACAGCGTCGAGCGCCGTCTGCGGCTGCCCGTTCGCGCCCCGGTCTGAACGCACGCGAGTAGAATCCGTGCCGTGCGCGGCACGGGTGTGGCGATCGTCGTGTCAGGCGCGATCGTCGCTGGGAAAGCGCTGCCGGCGCGCGCCGACGGCGCGTTTCCGGATTCGCAGTCGGTGATCACGCCGGCCGACCGCCCGCAGGAGTTCATCCTGCCGACCAACTTCGGCCTGGTGATCTCGGAGGACGGCGGGCAATCGTGGCAGTGGTCGTGCGAGCGCGACGCCAACGCGTACGGCATCCTGTACCAGCAAGGGCCGGCGCCGCGTCACCGCCTGTTCACCGTGGCCAATGACAAGCTCGCGTTCTCGGACGACGGGTCGTGCGGCTGGCAGATGGCGGGCGGGGCGCTGGCGGACCCGCTGGTGACGGACGTGGTTCCCGATCCGAACGACGCCGACCACGTGCTGGCGATCGGGTACCTGGGCAGCATCTTCAGCGTGTTTCCGTCGCGGGACGGCGGCGCGACGTTCGGCGCGGCGCTGTACGAAGCGCCCGCGGGCGACGGGATCGGCGGCGTCGAGATCGCGCGCGCCGATCCGCGTGTCATCTACGTGGCGATGACCAACGCGGCGGACACGCGGCCGCTGCTGGCGCGATCGGGCGACGGCGGCGCGAGCTGGGCGGTGACCGATCTCGCGCCGATGGTCGGCCTCGGCATCGTTCGGATCATCGCCGTCGATCCGCAGGATCCGAACGTCGTGCTGCTGCGTCTGCTGGGCGCCAACGGGCAGTCGATCGCGCTCACGCGCGACGGCGGAACGACGGTTACGACGTCGCTCGCGATCGCGGGCACCTTCACGTCGTACGTGCAGCTCGCGAGCGGCACGCGGCTGGCCGGCGCGCTGCTCGATTCCAGCACGACGCCGGCGCTGTATCGATCGCGCGATGGCGGCGCGTCGTTCGAGATGGTCGCCAACCCGCCGAGCGCCCGCGCGCTCTCGCAGCGCGGCGGTTTGACGTACGCGGCGACGGACAACTTCGGCGACGGCTACGCGCTGGGCGCGTCCGACGACGAGGGCACCACCTGGCACGCGGTCATGTCGTACGACCAGGTCCAGGCGATCGTCGCGTGCGTGCGCGCGGATCCGCAGTGCCAGGCGACCTGCCAGGCGCTGGCGGGGCAGGGCGCGATGTCGCCCGGCACGATCTGGGATCCTGCGGTGTGCAGCGCGAACCCGGTGCCCGAGCCGCCTTCGAAGATGGGCAGCGGCGGATGTGGTTGCGCGACGGCCGCGCCAGGATCGTCAGCCGTTCTCGCCCTCGTCGTCGTCCTCGTCCTCGGTTCGCGCAGAAGAACGAGTTAGGGAAGCGTGAAGGCTTCCAGGATTGCGACGGCGGTCCCGCCGCCCTGGGCTGTCGCGCCGCCGGGGACGTAGAGCTTGTTCCCGACGCCCGCGGCGCCGGTGCCGTGGCGGGGCGTTCGCATCGGCGCCATCACGCGCCACATGTCGGCGACCGGGTCATAGACGTCCGTGTCGGGGAAGACGCCCTGCGGATTGATGTCGCGTGCATTTCCCTCGCCGCCGACGACGACGATCTGGCCGTTCACGACGCCGCCCATGCAGCCGCCGCGCGCGACAGGCATGTTCGCTTTCTGCGTCCACTGCCGGGTGACGGGATCGTAGGCGTCGACGCGGTTCTGGAGACCATCGGTCGGGCCGTTGGTGCGTCCGCCGATGATGTAGAAGATGCCGTTGACGGCGGCGCCGACCGCGTGGTTCCGGCCCGGCGCCGGGATCGGATCCAGTGTCTCCCACGTGTTCGTGACCGTGTCGTAGACGGCGAAGTCGCGCACCGTCGGTCCGAAGCTGGCGCCGTTCGAGCCCATCGCGCCGCCCGCGACGTAGATCTTTGTCCCGATCGCGGCGGTCGCGGATGCCGCGCGCTGCGTGGGCACCGCCGCCTTCATCGTCCACGCGTTGGTCACGGGATCGTACTCGGCGGTATTCTGCGCGCCGACCTCGCCCAGGATGTACAGCTTGTCGGCGGTCGCGGCGACGTTGGGGTGGTCGGACGAGAACGGGATCGACGCCTTCGTCGTCCAGGTGTTCGTCGCCGGGTCGTACGCCTCGAGGCGCTTGGAGTCGGCCGCGGTGCCGAACGCGCCGATGCCGTAGACGATGCCCTGCAACGCGGCGACGTTGAACTCCTGGCGCGCACCACCCGGCATCGGCGCGAGCAGCTCCCAGCTTCCGAGGCTGCTCGTCGAGCCGGCGTTGCCACCGCCACCCGTCGTGCCGCCGCGTCCACCTGCGCCGCCGCGGCCACCGGCCCCGCCAGTGTTGCCGGCCGCGCCGCTCGAGCCGCCGCCACCACTGCCCGTGCTGCCACCACCGCTGCCTGCCGCGCCTGTCGTGCCGGCGGTGCCCGTCGTTCCGGCCGTCGCGATCGCCCCGCCTGCGCCGCCGTCGCCCGCCGTTCCCGTGGTGCCCGCCGCGCCGGTCGCACCGGCGATGCCGGACGTTCCGGCGCCGCCCGACGATCCGGCGCCACCCGTCGCGCCGCCCTTGCCGCCGGTCCCCGCGGAGCCGCCTCCGCATCCAGCCATGGCGACGGCCGTCGCGAGCAGGATCCGTGGCCAGCACTTCGATCGCTTTCCAGCGTGCGGCATCGTCGACCTCCGAATGCGCGAAATCGGAGAATGCGCTTCGCAATCAGGTGGTGCAAGCCACGGCGCGCGAGAAACGCCCGATCGAAAAGCGGCTCACACGAATGCGGTGTGCGGCGGTGCGGCGCCAGAATCGCTGCATGGCTTATCGCGATCGCGATCGTTTGCCTCGGCAGCCTCGTGTGTCAGACGCCGTCGAACACCTGCGTCGTTCCCGGCGTCGCCGGCGCCTGTATGTGAGGGTGGCGCGGCGTTACTATCGCGCCATGACTTATCGCGGTCGCCTACCCATCCTGATCGCGCTTCTTGCCGGGCTGTCTGTCGCTTCCTGCGGTGGTAGCAGCGCGCCCGCCAACCTGGATGAGTTCCTCGACCGCTTCCTCACCGAGCTGTGCAGGATCTCCTTGACCTGCGGCAGCATGCCCGACATGGCGACGTGCCGCGCGTCGCTGCAACTCGAGACCAGCGATATCCTGCAGGCGAAGGCGGACATCGCCGCCGG
>DATMZL010000397.1:0-9710 GCA_035607075.1 Polyangia bacterium | reverse complement strand
CCTCGAAGAGCTCGAGCAGCTTCGCGACCTCGGCGTCGCGGCCGTACAACTTCTGCGGGATCGACAGCTCGTCGGACGCGTCCTTGCGACCCAGCGGAAATCGCGCGACCTCGCCGGTGCGGCGCAGCGTCGCGAGGCACTCCTCCAGGTCCGCCTGCAGGCCCGCCGCGCTCTGGTAGCGATCCTCGGCCGCCTTCGCCATCAGCTTCCCGATGATCTCGGAGAGCTGGCGCGGCATCCCCGGCGCGACCTCGTGCACCGCACGCGGCACGCGCGCGATGTGCGAGTGCACCAGCTCCAGCGGATCGCTGGCCTCGAACGGGAGGTGCCCGGTCAGCAGCTGGAAGTAGCTCACGCCGAGCGAATACAGATCCGTGCGGCGATCGAGGCTGCGGTTCATGCGCCCCGTCTGTTCGGGCGACATGTACGCCAGCGTGCCGTCGAGCAAGCTGGCGCTGCGCGCTTGCTGCCGCTCGGTCGACAGCCGGGTCGCGATGCCGAAGTCGATCAGCTTGATCTGACCGTCCGCCGCCACGAGGAAGTGGTGCGGCTTGATATCCTTGTGAATGACGGCGCGGCGATGCGTGGCGGCCACCGCACCCGCCATCTGGATCGCGATGACGAGAAACTGCTCGAGCGACGGGCGTTCGTGGCGGTACTTCGATTCCAGCGAGACGTCACCGAGATCCTCCAGCACCAGCGCCACGCCCCGCCCGTGCTTCGCGAGGCCCAGCGTGCGGACGACCTCGGGCGCGTCCAGCGACGCGAGCACCGTGTGCTCGTGGCGTATGCGCGCGATCTGCGCCGGGCTCGGATGCTCGGCGCGCAGCAGCTTCACGATGACCCGTGCGCCGTCGGCGTTCCGCGTGCCCCGGAGCAAGCTGGCGCTCTGGGCCTCGCGCACGGTGTCTGTCAGTGTGTACCCAACGAGCGCAGTGCTCACCGGTAGTGATTCCCCCTGTATCGTGCATTACGGCTGACGCTGGCCGGCGCTTTAGCTGAGCCGTAACGTGTTCGTCACACGTAGCGCAGCTACATGTAGCGCAGCACGACCAGCGTCTGGTCGTCGGTCTGGGCGGCCATGAAACTGCGCACCTCCGACATGATGTGATCGCGGATTTCTTCGATGTTGCGATCGGCGGCGCGCGCGTTCTCCAATGTGCGGCACAGTCGCTCGAGACCGAACAGCTCGCGGTTGGCGTTCGCCGCCTCCGTGACGCCGTCGGTGTACAGCAACACCGTGTCGCCCGGCTCCAGACGACATTCCTGATCGGTGGTGGTGCCGTTGGCGATGTCGTCGGCGATACCCGCCCACACGCCCTGCGTTTTCAGCACCTCGCAACACCCGCGCGCGGCCCGGTAGACGACGATGTCCTCGTGCGCGCCCGCGAAGACCAGGCGGCCGTTGTCGTCGTAGCGGAGCAGCGTCAGCGTCGCGTGCTCGTCGCGCGCCAGCCGCGTGCGGACGTTGTCGCAGAGCACGGCGTTGAGCGCGCTCCACGCCTGCGCGGGCGACGCGCCGGGGCGATCGTGCGTGATCGCGGAGACGATGCTCTGGATCATCAGCATCACCAGGCCCGCGTGCAGTCCGTGCCCGGCGACGTCCCCGATCCCCAGCCAGGCGCCGCCCTCGAAAGGCAGGATGTCGAAGTAGTCGCCGCCGACCTCGGTGGCGGGGACCATCGACGCCGACACGGCCAGCCGGGACACCTGCCGATCCCGCGGCAGGATGCCGGTCTGGATCCGAGCCGCCAGCTCGATCTCGTGCTCCAGGCGCGAACGCTCGGCGCGCTCGCGCTTGGTCGCTTCCGCCACCAGGCGCTCCTGCAGCGCGGTCGCCTTGAGCGCCGCGCTGATCTGCGCCGGGATGGCCTCGCACACGGCGGCGCGCGGCGGATCCATCTCCAGGACGCACCAGCCCAGCTCCTCGGTCTGGAAGCAGAGCGGCTGCAGCACCAGCGTGTGGCGCCGCGGCGGCATCCAGGCTTCGGGCAGCAGCTCGCGCGCGATGAACGGGATGCCGCACTTGTCGGCCAACAGGCCGCGCTCGTGATCCCAGCGCAGGATCGCGCGGACCGTGTCGTCGCCCGTCGGCACGGTCTCCGCGTCGAAGGCGATCACCGCGGCGCTGCGCACGTGCAGGCCGGGCAGGTGGGCCGCCAGCGCGCGTCCGATCGACGGGCGATCGAGCGACGTCCGTACGTCGGTGCCCAGCTCCTCGAGCGCGCGGGACGCTTCTTCCGTCTCCAGCCGGCGGCGCCCCTGGGTCCGCTCGGCGTGGTCGCCGATCAGGATGTGCGCGCGTTCGAAGATCGACTCCGCCAGCGCGACCGCGTCGCTGCCCGCCGGCAGATCGCGGGTCACGTACCGGCGCAGCGTGGCGACCGGCTGATGCCAGGCGCTGACGTTGCCCAGCTGCGCCGCCGCCTCGACGATGTCATCGACCTCCGCGAGAAATCGCTCGCTCGTTCCGCCTCCCACGTCGCGCCGAATCGAATCCACCATCCGTTCCGCCCAATCGGAGGGCAGCGAGGGATCGGGCGCCGGGCCGTGCGCGGCGATGGCCTTCGTCCAGGCGGCGTAGTCGTGGGCGCCGCCCTCCCCGCCTGGCGCGGACGGCTCCACCTCGCCGCGCCGGGTTCCCCGGAAGCACCCGCACGACTGGCGGATCTGAGGCACGGTCTCCAGCTTGACGTCGCCGCCCGCCGCCTTTCCGATCGCGTGCGCCAGCACCAGCCGCACCGCTTCGATCCCCAGCTGGCGCGGCGCCTGGCGCACGGTGGTGAGCGGCGGCGTCGCGAAGCGCGCCTCGTCGATGTCGTCGAAGCCGACGACCGCCACGTCCTCCGGAACGCGCAGCCCGCGCGCCCGCAACGCCTCCAGCGCACCAAGCGCCATCCAGTCATTGGCGGCCACGATGGCGTCGGCGCCGCCGCCCCCGTCGAAGAGCTGCGCGACGGCGTCCTGTCCCGCCGAGAAGCGGAAGTCGCCCCGGATCAGGAGGTTGTCGTCGGGGGTCACGCCGCGATCGCGATGCCCGGCGCGGTAGCCCGCCAGACGCTGTTCGGCCTCGCGTCCGTGCCCGCTGACGAACGCGATGCGACGGCAGTTGTGCTTCTCGATCAGGTGTCGGGTCAGCGCGCGGACGCCGCTCGAGTTGTCGATCGCGACACACGGCACGCCCGGCTCGCTCGACCCGATCATGCACATCGGCAGCGGCCGCAGCCGATCGACAAGCGCACGCACGGCGGGATCGCCGTCGGCGGCGCCCATCGTGCCCTTGACGAACACGGCCGCGTCCAGCGTCGACGGGTCCGGCAACCCGTAGGCGAAGTTTCGCGGATCCGGCGTGGTGATGTTGCCGCCTGACAGGCAATAGAGATTCACTCCGCGCGCGCTGCACTCCTGGTGCGCGCCGATGACGACTTCGTCCTGATAGGCGTAGCTGCCGCCGCGGAGGAACAGACCGACTCGGGCCGGACGGACGCTCACCGTGCGCCTACGCCGGCGGAGGGCGCGTCCGCCCGCTGCCCTTCACGAGGTGCCCCCTTGAGGCATCGCGACGGCTTTCACGCACACGAAGTCGTCGGCCACCTCGATCGCCACGCTCATCTCGGCTTCGACGAAGATCCGCGCCAATCCCAGGCCCGAGCCCTCTTCGCGGGTCGCGGCGCGCAACAGGTAGCGCTGGTAGACGTCCACGGGGTCGGGCGCCGACGACAGCTCCGCGATGGTCTCTTGCAGGCCCGAGAGGTGGCGGTGGTCGACCTGGTTCGCGACGCTGACCGACAGCGCGTGCGGAGCGGACGGATTCATCTCGACGTGCAGCCGCGAACCGCCCCCTGCGGAGTACTTCGCCGCGTTCTCGAGCAATTCGTGGACCGTGACCGCCATGCGATCGATCAACTCCGTGTCAGCGACGACGCGGCGGTAATGGACCTCGAGAAACCTGCGAACAGCGGTGACGCTGTCCAAGCGGGCGTGAAACGACAGATCGACGGAGTGCGTCTCGCTTGCCATGGGCAGACGGTCCCTCCGGGCTGCATCGGCATCGCCGCCTCGGTCCTTGAGAGCGGCGTCGGACCTTCTCAAGCGGTGCGCGGGCCCGGTCGATGAAATGCTTACGGGAGTGATGCGTCGTGGCCAAAACTGACGAAGCAAACGGGTCGACCACATCTGTCGCGCCGATAGAGAGCGGCGAGTTCAAGGCCGCCAGCGCGCGCGAAGACGAGCGACTGTGCGTCAGGTTGCGCGGTCACGCCGATGTCGGCGCCAAGGCGGCGCTGGACGGGTTCGTGGCCGCGGTGGACAAGCAAGCGAGCGATGCCGACTGGATCAGCGAGGTCGTCGTCGATCTTCGCCAGCTCGACTTCATGAACTCGTCCTGTCTCAAGACGCTGGTCACCTGGTTGAACAACGTGCGCCAGCGCCCCACGCCGGAGCAGTATCCGATCCGCTTCCTGCGCGACCACAACGCGTACTGGCAGGAGCGCAGCCTGGGCGCGCTGCAGGCGTTCGCGCCCGGGATCGTCAAGCTCGAATAGCGCTACGCGCGCGCGATGACGGATCGGCTCGACGTGCCGGATTCGATCGCGACCGGCTTGCCGTCCGGCGACGCCCCGAACCATTCGTCAGCGAGCGCAAGGATGCGCGCGTTGACGGGCACGGCGTACAGGAAGCGGTCGCGCCAGGCGGGCTCGCCGATGCGGTGCGCGCGCGCCAGCAATCGCTTGTGCGCGACGGCCAGCGTCCGTCGCGCATCCTCGCGCAGGCCCGACTGCTCCAGCGCCTCGGCGAAGGCCAGCCGCACCATCGACTCGCCCTCCTCGATCTCGCCCAGACGTTCCAGCGCCTCGTGCGCGACGCCTGCCACCCGCAGCGCGCCTTCCGCGTCGCCGCGCCCCAGCCGCGCGCGCGATGACACGCCCAGCGCCGCGACCTGCAGCGACGGCGCGACGGTCAGCGTGTCGATCGCCGCGGTCGCCTCGCGCTCCGCCGCCGCGTAGTCGCCCGCGGCGATCAGGATCTCGGCCAGGTACGTGCGTGCCGCGCCCTGCAGGCGCGGATCGCCCTGACGCCCGAACTCGTCGACCGCCCGCCGTTCCAGCTGCTCGGCCTCGGCGAGCTCGCCGCGCAGGCCCAGCACCCGCCCCAGGTTGTGCAGGATCGCCGCGGAGAGGTCGTGCAGACCCATGCGATCGGCGGCGACCAGCGCTTGCCGTAACGCCGCCTCCGCGCGCTGGAAGTCGCCCAGCTCCGAATAGACGTAGCCCAGGTTGGTGCGCATCGACAGGGCGTTGCGCAGATCGCCCGCCTGCTCGAAGGCCTGGAGCGCCGATTCCAGGCCGCTGAGGCAGCGACCGAGATCGCCCGCCGCTGACGCGCGTGCGGCGCGCACCTGATGGATCAGACCCGCCGCCTGCGGATCGAGCTGTCCGAGATCGCCCGCCAGCTCGGCGATGCGCAGGAGCAGCGCGTCCGCGGCCTCGGTGCGGCCGCCGAAGACCAGGTTGTTCGCGGCCCACGACAGCGAGATGACGCGCGCATTGAGCGCCGCCGGATCCGCCTCGCACGGCGCATCCCCGACGAGCCGGACCTCTCGCTCGACGACGTCCAGCCGCCCATGCTTCGACGCCGCCAGGATCGCCTGGGCCTCCGCGCGCAGCCAGGCGGCGCTGCCGACGCGCAGGACGCCCGCCGCTTCCAGAGCGCGCTTCTCGGCGGCGTCGAGCTCGCCCCGCCAGACGTGCCCCTCCGCCTGGATCGTCCGGAGGTGTCCCGCCGCTTCACCGGTGGCCCCACTCTGCATGCCCATCTCGGCGCGCTCGATCGCGGCGCCGAGGTCGTTCGCGCGCAGCGCCTGGTCGGCGGCACGTTCATACCAGCGGACCGCGCGCGCCGGCTCGCCGCCGCGCCGGAAATGCTCGGCCAGCGCCATCGCGTCGCCGGCGCCGGCCTCCTCCAGCCACGCGCCCGCTAGCCGGTGACCCAGCATCCGATCGTCGTCGGTCAGCATCGCGTAGGCCGCCTCGCGCACCAGCGCGTGCGCGAACATGAACTCCGCGTCGCCCCTGCCCTCCGCCATCGCCGCGCGCGCGACCAGCTCGCGCCCGGCGAGCCGTTCGATCGCGTCGGAGACGTCGGCGAGCTCGGCGTCGCCGCCCAGCAACGCCGCCACGCCAGAACGCGAGAACCGCTCACCGAAAACGGCGGCCGCGCGCAGCACGCGCTTCGCGTCCGTGCCCTCGGCGTCGAGGCGCGCCTGCACCATGCCCAGCACCGAATCGGGCAGCGAGTCGGCGCGGCCGTCGGCGCGCGCGCGGATCAGCTCCTCCAGATAGAACGCGTTGCCGTCCGCGCGCGCGACGATCGCGTCGACGACCGCGTCCGCGATGTCGCCCAGCGCGCCGCGCACCAGCTTCTCGCTGGCCCGCCGGGAGAGCGGGCCGAGGTGGATCACCTGCGGCGCGCGCGCCTGCCAGAGATCGGGGAAGCGTTCGTCGACATCCGGGCGCGCGAGCGCCAGCACCATGAAGCGTTCGTCGCGAAGGTTGCGCAGGGCCGCATCGATGAAGCTGACGGTACCGAGGTCGCCCCAGTGCAGATCCTCGATCACCATCAGCACCGGCGTCGCCGCGCACTCGGCCGCCAGCCAGTCTTCCCAGGCGCGGCGCATGCTGTCGCCCATCAGCTGCGGATTCGCGCGCGCGGCGCGCAGCGCATCGTTCTGATCGTCGGGGAACGGAACGTTCGCGATCTCGCCGAGGAACACGGTGACGCGCGCCCGCGCCTCGCTTTGCACGTGACGCGCGACGCGCTCGCTCAGCTTGTCGCGCTTGGCCTCGATCGCCTCGCCCTCGTGGATGCCGGCCGCGCGGCGGATCGCGCGCCCCAGCGTCGCGAACGGCGATCCGGCGCCCAGCGAGTCCCCGACGCCGAACAGCACCTCGCCGCGATCGGGCTGGCGCTGCACCCAGTCGACGAACTCCTCGCGCAGCCGCGACTTGCCGATGCCGGCCTCGCCCAGGACCACCACGACCGACGCCATCGACTCCCCCAGCGTCGCCGCGTACAGATCGGTGAGTGTGGACATCTCGCGGCCGCGCCCGACGAAGTCCATCGCCTTGCCCAGCAGGTTGCGGTTGACCTCGAACACGTCGCGCTCGCCGCGCAGGAACGACGCCGTTCCCTCGCGCCGGACCTCGAAGCGCAGATCCAGCAGCCCGACCGCGACGTCGTCCAGCCGGATCGCGCCGACCGCCGTCCCGCGCAGGAGGCGCATCCCGTTGTCGATCACCTCGCCGGCGACGGACCAGGCCGAGAACGTGCCCGCGCCCGTCGAAACCACCAGCGGCGCGTCCGGCAGCACGGCGCGCAAGGCCAGCGCGCAGCGCGCCGCGCGCGCCGCCTGATCGGTCGCCTTTCCGACGTCGGGCAGCGTCAGCACGACCGCGCCGTCAGGCAGCGGGTGCATCTGCGCCCCGTGCGCCCGCAGGAGATCGTCTTCCAGCGCCGCCAGCCGGCGCAGCTCGCCCTCCGCCGGAGTTCCGCCGTCCGTCGATTCGAGCGCCGCGGTCTCGCCCCGCCAGCGCCGCTCCGCCGTCGTCGACGGCCCGGCGATCACGACGCAGGCGATGCGCTGCTCGCTCTCGGTCAGCGCGGCCTGGCCCCGCCGGCGCGTCCGGCTGACCACGTCGGCGTCGGGCATCGGGCCCAGCCCGTCGAGCGCGGCGATCAGCGCGCGCGCGTCGGCGAAGCGCCGGCGGGGATCCTTCGCGAGCATGCGCGCGACGACGTCGTCCAGCGCCTTCGGCAGCGACGGCTGGATCTGGCGCGCGCGCGGCGCGTCCTGGAGCAGGATCTTCGCGAACAGCGCCGTCGCGTCCTCCGCCTCGAAGACCGCGCGCCCGGTCAGGCACTGGAACAGGACACAGCCCAGCGAGAACACATCGGCGCCCGGCGTCAGATCGCGATCGCCGCGCACCAGCTCGGGCGCCATGTAGCCGGGCGTCCCGATCACCGATCCGGTCCGCGTCAGCTTGCGCGCGCCGCGCGTCAGGCGCGCGATGCCGAAGTCGAGCACCTTGAGGCGCTCGATCGTCAGCGCCGGCAGAAACAGGTTCTCCGGCTTGATGTCGCGGTGAACGATCCCGCGCTCGCCCGCGTACGCCAGCGCCTCCGCCGCCCGCCGCGCGATCGCGACCGCCTCGGCGACCGTCACCGGCTTGCGATCCAGGCGCATCGCCAGGTCCTCGCCGTCCAGCCACTCCATCGCGATGAATCGCTCGCCCGTCTCGGCGATGCCGCTCGCCAGGTAACGCACGATCGCCGGGTGCGTCAGCCCGGCGAGGATCGACCCCTCCTGCTCGAAGCGCGCGGCCTCGCGGATCTCGCGGCCGGTCAGGACCTTCACGGCAACCGTCGAGCCGTCCGTCAGATCGCGGGCACGGTAAACCGTGCCCATGCCGCCCGAGCCCGCCTCGGCCAGCGCCAGAAATCGGCCCGATATGGCCTTGCCGATCATGACTCAGAACCCTGGAAGGGTTCCGAACCTCCCGCGAAGGGACTCGCGCCGGCAAAGCCGTCTCTCGCCCACGCGATCACCTCCTTACTGCGGCAAGAAGACGGTGACGGTCTCGTCGTAGACGTGACCGTGGCCCGCGCGGCCCTGGTCGCTGCAGTCGTCGAACGCGTCGTAACGGCCCTCGCGCGCGCAGGCGCGATCGCACGAGCCCACGACGGTCATGGGGCAGTCGGCGAGAGAGTCGCCGCACACGCGCTCGTCGCTCGTCTGGCCCGGGGACAGACAGAGGAATCGCGGCTTGCCGCGCACGAACAGGTTCCCGTAGTAAGTGGCCTCGCGATCGGTGAAGCGGTGCAGCTCCATGTCGCTGGGACGCAGCGCGGGATGGTCGCCGCGGATCGAGATCATTCGCTTCTCGCCGGCGGCGTCGACGCGCGCGAGCACGCACGCGGACACCCAGCGCTGGCATCCGCCGTCGCACCACCCGTGGTCCGTGCCCCACTCGGGCGCCAGCCCGAGCGATCCGTCGAAGTTGTAGCGCTTCCCGTCGATGCGCACGGTCACCCGATCGCCGTCGTCGAGCGCGCACGACACGACGTACTTGAGCAGCTCGCGCGCCAGCGGATCGCGAAGTGCGTTCATCGTGAGCGCGTTCATCGTGAGCGCGTTCATCGTCAGCGCGTTCATCGTGAGCGCGTTGTCCGTGATGATCGCGGACTGGACGACCTCGTCGCCTTCCGGCGCCTGCGCCTCGCCGCCGCAGCCAATCGCCCCCGCGCCCAGCGCGGCGGTCAGCGCTAACCCGAGAGCCAAACTACGAACGGACCGGGACCACGGCATGATCGGGGCATCGGCACCCCGATTCCTGTACTTTAGCGAAGTTAGGCTATCTCCAAAATGTGATTATTGTATGCCCACTTACGCAATTTTACGCGATATATTATCGGCCGCGACCTCGGAAGCGAGCTTACGAATCTCGTCGTCCAAGATGCCCTTCTTGCGGTCGGCCAGCGCCACGAACCGGTTGTAGAGCTCGTCCAGCTCGGGCTTGCCGAGCGTGATCCCCAGCTCCTCGCAGCGCGCCCGCAGAGCGTGCCGGCCGCTGTGCTTGCCCAGCACCAGCCTGCTCTCGGGCACGCCGACAGTCTTGGGGTCGATGATCTCGTAGGTCGTCCGCTCCTTGAGG
>DATMZL010001337.1:0-2822 GCA_035607075.1 Polyangia bacterium | reverse complement strand
CGCTGTTCCACACCGACGCCGTGCAGGCGGCGGGCAAGCTGGACATCGGCGTCGACGCCCTGGGTGTCGACGCGCTCTCGCTGTCGGCGCACAAGATCCACGGCCCGAAGGGTGTCGGTGCGGTTTACGTCCGGCGGGGCGCGCCGTTCGCGCCGCTGACTGCCGGCGGGCACCAGGAGCGCGAGCGCCGCGCCGGCACCGAGAACGTGAGCGGCATCGTCGGCTTCGGCGTCGCAGCGCGGCTCGCCGCGGCGGAGCGCGAGGCGGCCGGCGGCCACGTCGGGCGCTTGCGCGATCAGTTGGAGTCGCGGCTGCTCGCGATTCCGGGGGCGCGTCGCAACGGCGACGGCGGGCAGCGCCTGCCCGGAACGCTGAACATCGGGTTCGCGGGCGCAGCGGGACAATACGTCGCGGCGGCGCTGGACCTCGAAGGGATCAGCGTCTCGACGGGCGCCGCGTGCACGTCGGGATCGCTGGCGCCGTCCGAGGTGTTGCTGGCGCTCGGGTTGTCGCCCGCGGAGGCGGCGCGCGCGATCCGATTCGGCGTCGGCCCCGGCAACTCCGCCGACGAGATTGAACGAACGGCGGACATGGTCGAAGCGGTCGTCGCCCGGATCCGCGCGAGCGGCGAGGCCCGGCCCAGGACGACCACGAGGCGCGTGGTGGTGGCGATGTCGGGAGGCGTCGATTCGTCAGCGGCGGCTGCGTTGCTGGTGGAGCGGGGCTACGAGGTCATCGGCGCGACGCTGCGCCTCTACGACGCGAGCGGCACGGACGCGAGCATCGGCGGGCGGTGCTGCGGGCCGCGCGACATCGAGGACGCGCGCGCGACGGCCGCGCACCTGGGCATCGCGCATCACGTGATCGACGAGAGCGCGGCGTTCCAGGCGTCGGTGATCGACGACTTCGTGGCCGGCTACCGCGCCGGGCAGACGCCGAACCCGTGCGTCCGCTGCAACGAGAAACTGAAGTTCGGGCCGCTGCTCGCGTTCGCCGACGCCGTGGGCGCGGTCGCGCTGGCGACCGGACACTACGCGCGGCTCGCGCCGGCCCCCGACGGCGGCGTCGCGCTCGGGCGCGCGCGCGATCGCGGCAAGGACCAGTCGTACTTCCTGTTCGGCGTCCGCCCCGACCTCCTCGCGCGCGTCTGGTTCCCGCTGGGCGACATGTCGAAGGACGAGGTGCGCGCGCTCGCGCGCCGGGCCGGCCTGCCCAACGCCGACAAGCCCGACTCGCAGCAGATCTGCTTCATCCCCGACGGTGACCACGTTGGCTTCCTCGCAGCGCACGGCGGCGGCGGCGCCAGCGGCGACATCGTCGATGATGCGACGGGCGCGCGGCTCGGCGGCCACGCCGGCACGCACGCCTTCACGATCGGCCAGCGCCGCGGCGTCCCCGGTGGCGCCGAGGCGCCTCGGTTCGTCCTGCGCATCGACGCCGCGACCGGCCAGGTCCGCGTCGGCCCGCGCGATCGGCTCGGCCGCGACCAGCTGCGCGTCGGCGACGTCCGCTGGCTGGATCCCGGCCCCGCGACGGGCGCCGTTCGCTGCACCGTCCAGATCCGCCACCACGCGACCGGAGCGCCCGCCTGGATCGAGCCCGCGCACGACGGCGGCGCACTCGTCCGCCTCGACGAGCCCGCCTACGGCGTCGCCCCTGGCCAGGCCGCCGTCTTCTATGACGGCGACGACCGCGTCATCGGCGGCGGCTGGATCCAGTAGCGGCGGCGGAATCGTTCACGGTCGGGTGGACCAGCGCCGCCGCGTCGTAACAGGTGTGCGAGTGCCCCGCGAGCAGCGCGATCGGCCGCGACGGCGAGTCGTCCTTCGACAGGACCTCCATGCAGCCGACGGGCACCAGCGTCTCCGAGCAGTAACCCACGCGGTAACCGCTGCCCGGCCAGGCTGCACAGCGCTGGTTCGGGCCGGGGGTGCAGGTCGGCGGTAGTTCTTGGATGCGATCGAAGATGCAGACGCCCTCGCACTGCGCGGCTTCGGTGCAGCGGCGGTTGCGGTCGCCGGTCGAGCACACGCACAGCGCTTCCTTGCCACCATTGCAGCGCATGCACGCCGCAAGCGCCGCTTGGGACAGTGAGGCCGGCCGTTCGGACATGACGTGCGTCCGGCTGGCGTCGCGTTCACCATCGAGGTGATAGCGGACGCGCAGCGTCTGGATCGCTTCGACATGCAACTCGAACAAAGGATCCGCGACGACGATCGCCGCGCCCGGCGCGAGCGATGACGATGTGAAGATGCCGTGGTAGGCGCGTCGTTCGCTCAAGGTGAGCTGGTAGTCGTCGAGGAGCACCGTGTGCGTCGAGTCGTTGCGCACGGACATCCGGACCGTCGCGAAACAGGCCTGGGCGGCGGGGCGGCAGGTGGCGTTCGCGACCGGGACGAGATCCACCGACAGCGATACGGGCCGCGCCGCGGCGGCAGCGGTGACGATGCGGAACGCGACGGCCGCGGAGACCATGACAGACGGACAAGCGCGCGCGCGTCAGGTTCCGGAGCGCGACGCGAGAGCAGATCTCAGAAATAGCTGCATACCCGCGCTTCGCGCGGGAGCAGCTAGTCGCCTGCGGTGGAGATCGCGATGATGATGTTCTGCGCGGCCGTGTCGCGGGCTTTCGCGCGCACCGCCTCGACGGCCGCCTGCAGCTCGCCGCGGTCGAGGAAGATGCCGTGGCACTTACCGCAGTAGTCGACGTGGACCTGACCGAGCAGCATCTCCGCCAAGTTGCCGGGGCAGGAGGGGCAGTGGGCGATGTTCTCGGTCGGGACCGGGGGAGGTCCCTTGGCGCCCGTCAGCAACCCGCGCAG
>DATMZL010000442.1:0-3403 GCA_035607075.1 Polyangia bacterium | reverse complement strand
GTCCACCACCAGCAGATCGGACAGCGGTGCCGTCACGATCTGCGCGCGCACATCCGCGGGCGACACGCGTGCCCCCAGACACGTCCGCGCGATCTCCTCGACGCTGATGGGTGCATCGAAGATGTCCGCGTAGATGACCGTCGCCAGAATCGCCCACCGCGGATCGTCACTGACTTCGATCGCCGACGCTGACGCTGGCGCGATCGGAGACGTCGACGCGGACGTCGACGCAGACTTGGACGCAGGCGCAATCCCATTCCAGTGCTTCCGCCCCGCGACCGTCTCGTGCGCGAACCGCCATAGCTGCTGGGCGCTCCCTTCCCAGCTGAACGTGGCCGCCCGCGCGAGGCCGCGCGCCCGCGCCGCCGCCCGCGCCTGCGGATCGGTGACGAATGTCGCGACCGCGTCGGCCAGCGCCGCCTCGTCGCCGAGCGGCACCAGCACCGCCGCCCCGCCGGCCACCTCGCGCAGCGCGGGCACGTCGGTCGTGACCACCGGGGTGCCGCACGCCATCGCCTCGACGACCGGCAAGCCGAACCCCTCGAAGTGCGACGGATACGCGAGCACCTCGGCGCCGCCGTACAGCGCGACCAGATCCGTCTCGGGCACGTACCCCAGCGTGTGCAGTCGCCCGCCGGCCTTCCGCCGCGCGATCTCGGCGAGCAGCTCGCGATCGCGCCACCCGCGCCCGCCGACGACGACAAGATCCAGATCGGCGTTCGGCGTGCCGGTCCGCGCGCACAGCCGATCGAACGACCGCAGCAATGTCGGCAAGTTCTTGCGCGGCTCGAGCGTGCCGACCGAAACCACGTAGCGGCGGCCGAGACCGTACGTCTGCCGCACGCGCGCCACCTCCGAGTCCGACGGGATCCGGCAGGCGGGGTGCGGCGCGCCCGGCAGCATCAGTACGCGGTGCTCGGGAACACCGAGCAGCTCCGTGATGTCGCGCCGCGAGGCCGCCGACACCGTGCCGACGGCCGCCGCGCGGCGAACGATGAACGGCAGCAGCGGGCGCTGGCTGGCAAGCTTGCCGATGTTGAAGAACTCCGGCATGCGGATGATCGCCAGGTCGTGGACCACGTTCACGAACGGGCACGCGACGTTCAGCGGCGCCACGTAATTCGGGAACATCGCAAAATCCGCGCCGCTCTCCACGAGCAGGCGGTTGGCGTCGCGCTGCATCCAGATCGAGCGCACGGGGACGCCGCCGATGCGCAGGTGGTCGCGCCAGCGGTCGTAGAGCTCGGGCGCCGGCTTGCCGTTGTTGATCAGGACGACGTCATCGCCCGCGGACCGCGTCGCCAGCAGCGCGTCCACGAAGTGCTCCGTGTAATAACCGATCCCGGTTCGATCGGCGGAGCAGGTGCTGATCTCGACCGCAAGCCTCATGGCAGCCGGAAACATACCAACGCTCGGCGGCATCGGTATCAGGAGTCAACCGAAACCGCCCTTCGGGCGGATTATTGCATCGAGACCGTTCGAATTGCCTGCGACCTATTGCACGTCGCCGGCGTCGGCGGGCCGGTTTTCCAGCGGCGTGCCCGCCTCGATGCGCAACGGCGCCCGTTCGATCTTGCGCGGCTTCGAGGCGTCGGCGCACAGCTTCGAGAGGTCCGGGCTTATGCGATCCCAGAGCCCCTTCCCCACGTCGGTGGCCAGCGTCCGCCGCTCGCCCGCGAACGTCGTCGACGCCGCGCGCAGCCCCGTGAAGCCGCTGCGAACGTAGACGGTCGCGCTCGCCTGGTCGCCCTCCCCCACGTATTCGCCGTCGACGTACCCGACCAGGTTCAGCGTCGTCGCCATCTCGCGGTACTGCTCGGCGCTGTCGACGGGGCGCAAATTGGTGACCACCTTCAGCCCCTTCGCGCGCAACGCGTTCACAACCTGCTGCTGCACGCGGTGCGCGCCATCGCCCGAGAACGTGAACACGGCGAACTTGCCCTGCGGGACGGGCAGCGGCGGCTCCTTCGGCTGCACGCGCTCCTTCGCCGGCGCGCGCGCGACGGACTTGCTCTTGGCGCCCGCGCTTCCGGCGGCGCGCGGCTTCTTCTTCGCGCTCGCCGCCGAGGGCGCGACCAGCAGCGCCAGAGCCAGCCAGACTGCGGTCAGGAGTCGGGGCAAGGGCCGGCGGCGCACTCCTCTTCTTTATCGTATCCCGGTCACCGCAGCTTGAGCGCGAACACCGGCGTCTCGGCCGTGGGCTCGAAGCCGAAGCGACGGTAGAGCGCGAGGGCCGCGACATTCTTCGCCTCGACGACGAGATCGATGTCCACCTGGCCCAGCAGGCGAAGGCCCTCTCTCAGGAGGAGTGGCCCCAGACCGCGCCCCCGGTACGCGGGCATGCGGCCGATCGTTCGGACCTCGCCGCGCCGCCGTCCGTCCAGCCCTTCATCGAAGGAGACGTGAACCAGGCCAGCGATCGCGTGGCCATCGAGCAGCACGCGCCAGGTGGTCGCCCCCGACGCCACCGCCTTCTGGAACTGGGCGAGCGGCGACAGCGAGAACGACGGCGCTCCGTGAAACATCTCGAGTAGCGACGCGTGCGCGTCGGCAATCCGGAACTCGTCAAGCGCGGCCCAGTACCAGCCATCGGGCAGCGCTTCGATCAGCTGGTCGGGCGTCGACCGATCGCGCCGCATCCGGTACGAGTCGTACGCGTGCGCGAAGCCTGCGTCGCGCAGCGCCTGCTCCGCACCGTCCGCCGGGACCAGTGATGCGTCGAGAGGAACGTGCAAAGCGAGGCGGTCACCGGCGCGGACGAACGCGACGGCCGGCTCGACGACCAGGCGTGCGAACTGCGCAGCCGTCAGCGGCGCGCGGACGCCCAGGATCTCGAGCGACGCGGCGTCCGCGCCGTTGCGCACGCGATCGACGACGGTCGAGACGACCTGGATGCCGTCCGCGTCGCGAACGACGATCACGCCCGCAGGATCGCTGGTCAGATCGAGCAGCAACCGCCGCAGCAACGGGGCATCGAACGCGTCGCTCCGGGCGCGGCAGAATGCGATGATCTCGTCGGCGTCCGCGGGCGCGAAGGAAATCCGGCGCGGCGAGTCGGCATCGGCAGCGGGCGTCGTCACGACCGGAATGCTACGGCGCGAGCAAAGTGCAGTCGATCTCGTTTTCGCGCGGCATGGTGCACGTGTGGCCCGCGGTGCACAGCGCGGTCATCGCGCAGGCGCAGGTGACCGTCGCGCCGCACCCGCTCGGACGCGCGACGCACGCGTAGCTCGGCGTCATCACGCAGCAGTCACCCGCCAGGTCGTAGCCGTTGGGGCAGGTGCCGCCGTCCTGCGGGCAGATCAGGGCGCCGCCCTGGGTCTGCGTGCGCACACAGACCTGATTCGACCCGCACGTCGTCGCCCCACACATCGTGCTGCCGCCGTCAGCAGCGCCGCCGCCC
>DATMZL010001434.1:0-5142 GCA_035607075.1 Polyangia bacterium | reverse complement strand
TTGCGCGGTTCTGGTGGGTGTGTCGATCTCTGGCGGTTCGTTGGTTATACTGAGATGGTTCTCGATTCCCACAAGGCGAAGGTCCCCGAACAGATCATCGCCGCGGTCACCGGCTGGCTGGGCGAGATCTCCGCCACCGCGGCGACAATTGCGCCCCCGACGGAAACGCGGCCCGCGGGCGACGTCGACTGGGCGGAGGGTCCGACCGGGCGCATCGCGACCGACGTCGGCGCGACCGTCGTCGAGACCGCGGCCTACCTCGACCCGAACGGAACCACCTTCGGCATCCTGGCCGCTCCCGACCGCGCGCCGGGAGAAAGGGCCGCGACGAAAGGGATCCTGCTCCTCAACGCAGGCGCGATTCATCACGTCGGCCCCAACCGCCTGTACGTGAACTTCGCCCGTCGATGGGCGGCCATGGGACACGTCGTGCTGCGCATCGACGTCTCCGGCATCGGTGACAGCCCGCCGCGAAACGGCGAGCCCGAGAATGTCGTCTACACAGCGCGGGCGATGGAAGACGTCTCCGCCGCGCTCGCGCACCTCAGGCAGCAGGGGATTGCCAAAACGTATGTGATGGGACTTTGTTCGGGCGCGTACAACGCCGTCCGTGCCGCCGCCGCGGGTCAGTCGATCGACGGCGTCGTCCCGATCAACCCGCTGACCTTCTTCTGGAAGGACGGCATGTCGCTGGATTACCCCTCCCACCGCGTTGTGGCCGATGCGCGCCGGTACTCGAACTCGATCCGCAGCCTGGACGCCTGGAAGAAGGTGCTGCGCGGCCAGGTGAAGCTGGGTCCGGTCGCGCAGGTCGCGCTGCGAGACGCCGCCGGTCGCGCCGTCCGGCACGTTCGCGACGCCGCGCGCGCCGTCGGGTTTCCGTTCGCCGAGGACCTGGGTGCCGATCTCGGGAACATCGCCAGGCGGGGCGCCCGCATCCGATTCGTGTTCGCGGCAGACGATCCGGGCGCGGAGCTGCTGCGCGTCCAGGGCGGTTCGGAGGTCGGGCGGCTGCGCCGGAAGGGCGCGCTGACGACGGACGTCATCTACGGCCCCGACCACACCTTCACGCCCGTCTGGTCGCACGACGTCCTCGGCGATTGCCTGACGTCGATCCTGGAAAGTGGAAAGTAAATGATGGCGGCTGAAGGCGAGTCGCCCGGCGCCGCGTCGGCCGCCGGCGCGAGCGCGCTCTTCGACACCAGCTACCGGCGCGCCCTGTCGGGCAACATGCCCGCGCTCGACGGGCTGCGCGGCATCGCGATCCTGATGGTGCTCGGGCACAACTTCGATCCGGTCATGGACCCCGCGTCGCCGCTGGCGCGCCTGGCCGATCACGTCGCTGACGTGGGCTGGATCGGCGTGCAGCTCTTCTTCGTGCTGTCGGGATTCCTGATCACCGGGGGCCTCCTCGACACGCGCGGGGCGAGCAATCGCCTGAGCGCGTTCTTCGGTCGCCGCATGTTGCGGATCTTTCCCATCTACTACGTCACCCTGCTGGTCGCGTTCGTGCTGCTGCCGCTCGTCAGCCCGGCGCACGCGCCCGACGGGCGCCACCAGCTCTGGCTGTGGACGTACCTCGCAAACTGGGTCGAACCATCCGGCCGCGCCGTGGAGGCGTTCCCCCACTTCTGGTCGCTGGCCGTCGAGGAACAGTTCTATCTGGTGTGGCCTTTCGTCGTGTTCGCGCTGACGCCGCGGCGCTTGCTGCGCGTCGCTGTCGGCCTGACCGCCGCGGCCCTGGCGATCCGAGTCGGCATGCGCGTCGCCGGCGCCGACCCGGCCGCGGTCTACATGTGGACGATCTGCCGGATGGACGCGCTCACCGCGGGCGCGGCGCTGGCCGCATGGCTGCGCCGCCCGGGGGGTCCGGCCGCCGTCGAGCGAGTCTGGAGCACGCTGTCGGCGGTGGCGGCGGTGGTCGCGCTGCTCGGCGTCGTCGTGACGCGCGGCCTGCCGCGCACGTCGCTGGCCACGCAAACTTTCGGGTACTCGGCGCTGGTCATCGTCTTCAGCTATCTGTTGCTGGCCGGGGTGCGGGCCCAGGGGAAGGCGATCGCGGAGGGTCGCCGAAAAGTGGGCGGCGTGGCGCGCGTGCTGGGCGCAGCGCCGCTGCGATCCGTGGGAAAGTACAGCTACGCGATGTACATCTTCCACGTGCCGATACGCGCCGTCTTCGGCCCGTACCTGCGCAATACCGTCGGCGCCGCCGGGCCCCTCGCCCTCGTCTACATGGTGGGCGCGACGCTGGTGACGTACCTCGCGGCGCTGATCTCGTACCACGCGTTCGAGAAGCATTTCCTCGCCCTCAAGCGCCACTTCGTGCCGCGGCCGGCGGCGGCGTCGGACCCTCCCTGAACATGCAGGAGCAAATCGTCGAGATCGCTGGCCTGCAGACCACCGTGGTCGGCGACCTCGTCGCGTCGCGCACGCTGATCGTGCTGCTGCACGGCTTCGCGATGGAGCCGGCGGATCTCGCGCCGTTCGCCCACTCGCTCGGGTTTCCGGGCGCGTTCCTGTTTCCGCGCGGGCCGATCGCGGCGGAGATCGAGCCCGGCGTCGAGCGCGGGCACGCCTGGTGGCACATCGATCCCGTCGCGCGGGCGGCGGCGCTCGCGCGGGGGCCCCGCGACTTCGCGGGCGAGCACCCGGCCGGGCTGCCCGACGCGCGCGCACGCCTCGGCCGTTTTCTCGACGCGCTGGGCGGCAACGCCGGCCCGGGCAACGGCGCAGGCGACGGCGCGGGCGCCGGCGAGCGACGCGTGGTCCTGGGCGGCTTCTCGCAAGGCGCGATGCTGGTGTGCGACATGTTCCTGCGCACGCCGCGCCCGCTGGCCGGACTGGCGCTGCTCTCCGGATCGCGGATCGCGTTCGACGAATGGCCGCCGCTGCTCGCGAAGTGGGGCGGCCCGCATGCGCCGCCGCCCGTGTTCGCCTGCCACGGGCACGCCGATCGCGACCTTGCCTTCGATGCGGGCAGCGCGCTTCGCGATTGCCTCGTCGCCGCGGGCGCGACGGTCAACTGGGTCGAATTCGAGCAGGGACACGAGATCCCGCTCGTCGCCTGGCGGCACCTGCGCAAGTTCCTGCAAGCCGCGAGTGCGTGATAAGGTCGAGGAAAGCAGCATGCCGCGCGTTGTCACCATCACCGGTAGCCCGAATGCGGGCTCGCGCACCGCGGCCGTCACCGAGCAAGTCGCGGCGGCGCTGACCGCGCAAGGTTTCTCCGTCGACGCGATCGACGTGCGCGAGCTGCCGCCCGCCGATCTGATGGCCGCGCGCAGCGAAGCGCCGGCGGTCCAGCAGGCGCTGCGGCTGGTCGACCAGGCAGACGGCGTGGTGGTCGCGACCCCGGTCTACAAGGCTGCCTACAGCGGCCTCCTGAAGACGTTCATCGATCTGCTGCCGCAGTTCGGTCTGGCCGGCAAGGTGGTGTTACCGCTGGCCACCGGCGGATCGCTGGCGCACGTTCTGGCGATCGACTACGCCTTGCGACCCGTGCTGGTCTCGCTGGGCGCGGGAACGGTCGTCGGCGGCGTGTTCGTCCTCGATCGCTTCATCGAACGCGCGGGCACGACCGTCGTCGTCGACCCGGAGATCCGCGCCCGCCTCGACACCGTCGTGGCGGACTTCGCCAGCTGCCTGCGGCGCCACGGCCCACCGCCGGCGTGAGGCCTCAGGCCCGCCGCTCGGCGTACCACGCGATCGTCCGCCGTAGTCCCTCGCGGAAATCGACCGCGGCGCGATAGCCGAGCTGGCTGCGGGCCGCCGCGATGTCCGCGAGCGAGTGCTTGACGTCGCCGACGCGGCGCTCGGCGTAGGTCACCGCGATCGTCTTGCCCAGCGCCTCGCCGATCAGCCCGACGACGTCGTTCAGCGTGGTCGCGACGCCGCAGGCCACGTTGAACACGCGCCCGGAGGCGCCCGCCGCCGGCGCCGCCGCGGCGGCCAGGTTCGCCTCGACAGTGTTGTCGATGTAACAGAAGTCGCGCGACTGCGTGCCGTCGCCGAAGATGGTCACGCCCTGCCCCGCCAGCCCCGCGGTCACGAACCGCGGGATGACAGCCGCGTATTCCGACTTCGGATCCTGGCGCGCGCCGAACACGTTGAAGTAGCGCAAGCAGACGGTCTCGAGGCCGTACGCGCTCGCGAACACCTCGCAGTAGTGCTCGCCGGCGAGCTTCCCGACCGCATACGGCGACAGCGGCGAGGGCCGCATCGTCTCGACCTTGGGCAAGGTCGGCGTGTCGCCGTAGGCCGACGACGACGCCGCGTAGACGACCCGCCGCACGCCCGCGCGCTTCGCCTCGTGCAGAACGGTCAGCGTGCCGGTGATGTTGACGTCGTTGCTCGAGATCGGATCGGCGAGGGACCGCGGCACCGACGGAATCGCGGCCTCGTGAAATACGACCTCGACGCCGGCGCACGCCCGCGCGACGGTCGAGGTGTCGCGGATGTCGCCCTCGATGAGCTCGACGTCGGCGGCCACGTCGGCCAGGTTCTCCCGCTTGCCCGAGAAGAAGTTATCGAGGACGCGGACCTTGTCGCCGCGGGCGAGCAGCGCGCGCGATATCGAAGATCCAATGAATCCGGCGCCGCCGGTGACGAGGTAAGAGCTGGGCATGGTCTGCAACCTATCCGAACGGCGCCCCGCCGAACAAGTTCCCTAAAGGCCCTCCTGAAGTCCTTTTATTAGGTAGTATCCCGCGGCCCCGTGGACTGGAAGTCGACCCTCAACCTGCCCAAGACGGAGTTCCCGATGCGGGCCGATCTGGCGCGCCGCGAGCCTGAATGGCTGGCGCGCTGGGCGAAGGAGCGCCAGTACGACCGCCTCCTGGAGGCGCGCCTCCGTGACGAGGCGCCCGAATACGTGCTGCACGACGGGCCGCCCTACGCGACCGGCGCGATCCACTACGGCACCGCGATGAACAAGGTCCTGAAGGACATCGTCGTGCGCTCGCAGCTGCTGATGGGCAAGCGCGCGGTGTTCCGGCCCGGCTGGGATTGCCACGGGTTGCCGATCGAGCAGCAGGTCGAAAAGGAGCTGGGGCCGAAGGCGAAGGAGATGGACGCCGCCGCCTTCCGTGGCCACTGCGAGAAGCACGCCTTGAAGTTCGTCGACGTGATGCGCACCGAGTTCAA
>DATMZL010000550.1:0-2192 GCA_035607075.1 Polyangia bacterium | reverse complement strand
CGAGCCGAACAGGATGATCTCGCGCTGGCGCGGGGTCAGGTTTTTCCACGGCTTGTCGAGCGGGATGCCGAACTCGCGCGACACGGCCGCCGCGACGTTCGCGGTCCAGCCCTGGTCGCGCCCGGCGCGATCGCCCCACGGCTCGATGGCGCCGTCGCCGATCGAAAGCTCGGGGTTGGGAACGATCAGGTCGGGGTCGATCTCCATGCTGGAGCCCAGCCCGTTGCAATCGACGCACATGCCCAGCGGGCTGTTGAACGAGAACGACTGCGGCGAAAGCTCGGGCAACCCGACGCCGCAGTTTGGGCAGGCGCGCGCCTCGCTGTAGGCGCGCTCGCGCGTCTCGCCCTCGACAGCGACGATCACCGATCCGCCGCCGACCTTCACCGCCGACTCGACCGAATCGGTGAGGCGCGCGCGATCGCCCGCGTCGATGCTGACGCGGTCGATCACGATCTCGATCGTGTGCTTCTTTTTCTTGTCGAGCGCGCTGACGTCTTCCAGCCGCTGGATGAGCCCGTTGATGCGCACGCGCGAGAAGCCCGCCTTGCGCGCCTCCTCGAACACTTCGCGGAACTCGCCCTTGCGGTTCTCGGCCTTGCGCGCCATCAGCGTCGCGCGCGTCTTGGGCGGCAGCGTCAGCAGCTCGTCGACGATCTCGGCCGCCGAACGCGCGGTGACCTCGCCGCCGCACAGGTGGCAGCGCTGCTCGCCCGCGCGGGCGTAGAGCACGCGCAGGTAATCGTAAATCTCCGTCACGGTACCGACGGTCGAGCGCGGGTTCGACGAGGCCGACTTCTGTTCGATCGCGATCGTCGGCGACAGGCCGCGCAGCTGCTCGTACTTGGGCTTCTCCATCTGCCCGAGGAATTGCCGCGCGTACGAGGACAGGGACTCGACGTAACGCCGCTGGCCTTCGGCGTAAAGCGTGTCGAACGCCAGCGACGACTTGCCTGAACCGGACACGCCCGTGAACACGACCAGCGAGCGCTTGGGGATGCGCAGCTCGTCGATCGCGAGGTTGTGCTCGCGCGCGCCGCGCACGACGATGAAGTCGGGCTCATCCGCGCGCGGGCGATACGGCGCGCGATCGGTGAGTGACGTCGTACCTTTCGGACTCACGAGCGGCGCAGTCTAGCAACCGCACACGCGCCTCGCACCCGCTAACTCAGCCTCGTCCGCGCCTGCCTCGACGCGCGACCAGCACGAGCACGAGCAGCGCGATCCCAAGGGGCCCGCCCGCGCCACCCCCGACGTCGCAGCTGCAGTTGCAGCCGGCGCGCGGTGCGAGCCGCGGTCCGCCTGCGTCGGCGTCAGCTCCCGCGTTGGCGGCGTCGGCCCGCGCGTCAACCGCGCCGCCTGCCGCGTCGCCGCCGTCACCTCCCGCGTCACCGGCGTCGCTCTCCGCGGGTGCATCATCGGCCGCGTCCATCGGTCCGTCGGGCGCCGCGTCGGCATCCACCCCGGCGTCAGGCGGCGTCCCGCCGATCTCGACGCGCAGCCGGTAGCCGTCGGGGTGCAGCCGCAGGCGATCGACGCCGCTTCCCGGCGCGGTCGCGGCGTTGTTGCTGATCGTCCCGTCGATCGGCGTGATCGATCCGCCGCCGGCGCCGACGCCGCTCACCGATCCGTAGCCGAAGGCGTCGCTCGTCGATGCGATTTGCGCGCTGCCGTCGACGCGTATGGGCAGGCGGAACACGACCGACGGCTGGCCGCGGAACGGGTAGCCGTAGGACATCGCCCACGAGTCCCAGTTGCTCGACATCGGCGTCGGATAGACGGTGTCGTTGTAGCTGGCGTTGTAGTCGCCCTCGGTGTTGATCTCCAGGAACGCGACGTAATCGCCGTCCGGCCACGCCGCCGGAACGTCGAACATGACGGTGGTCGGTTGATCACCGGGCGGCGTCGCCATCGTGATCGCGTCGATCTCGGGCATCGCCGCGCGCGCCTGCTCGGCATACGAAGCTGAGTCGGGATGGTCCTGGCAGGTGCTGGCGCCGCCCATGCACACATTAACGGTCGACGGGCCGGCGCACGACACGAAGTCGCGCCGCGGTGGATAAAGCGACCTTCCGTCGAGCGCGCGCAGGGACTCGGCTCCGCCTTGCACGAAGGGCTCGCTGTATCCGTTCGCGACGTCCGTGGGCGTGATGAACCGCCCCTTGTCGCTGTTGAACACGCTCGCGCAGGAG
>DATMZL010001716.1:0-2080 GCA_035607075.1 Polyangia bacterium | reverse complement strand
CGGCGGCGGCGGGACCGGCGGCGGCGGGACCGGCGGCTCGATGGCGGGCACGGGCGGCGGTGGGACCGGCGGCTCGATGGCGGGCACCGGCGGTGGCGGCACGGGCGGAGCGACGCCCTGCTACTCGGTCACGTTCGTCGCGCCGACCAACGGTTCGACGCTGACCGTTGCCAACGACACCACCAACACCTGCGGCGACGGATTCCAATACACGGTGCGAATCACCACCGGCGCGCCCGACGGGACGACGGTGCAGCTCTTCAACAACGGCAACACACTGCTCAAGACGGCGACCGTCGCGAGCGGTGCCGCCAGCTTCGACGTGCAGCTCGGCTCGACAGGGCAGAGCGCGCTGTCGATCCAGTTCCCGAGCACGGCGACGTGCACGGATCCCACCACGCGGTCGACGGTCACCGTGAACTGTCCGGCTTCGGCGCCGACCTGTGACATCACGACGCCGACGATCACGCCGACGCACATCGCGCTGAACGGCGTGGTCTTCCCCGCGGGCGACCGCGCCAGCCAGCCCGGATCGCCGTATCAGGTGACGTTCGTCGTGACGACGAACGCCGAGGACGGCCAGCAGGTGACCCTCTCGTTCAATGACGTGGCCCCGCCCAGCACCGTGACGACGTTGATGGGCACGGTTGCGAACGGCACCGCGACGTTCGGTGTCGGGCTGTCCCCCGACGCCACCTACCAGGTCAAGGCGACTTGCAAGAACGCGAACAACGTGACGGGCATGTCGGCGGCGACGAACTTCCCGGTCGACACGACGGCGCCGAACCTGACCGTGAGCAGCCCGGTCGCCGCGCAGTTCTTCGGACCGACCGATCTCGACAACCAGGGTCGCTTCAAGGTGTGCGGCCAGACGACGTCTGCCGACGCGGCCGGTTTGCCGGCGTCGCTCGGCGCGGCCGCCAACAACCTCTGCGTTTCGCTGGGCGGCTCCGCCACCTGCGCCGCAACCGCGGCGGTGACCGCGGTCAACACCGACGCATGCGCGCTCGTGACCTGTCCGGGTGCGGCGCCGTTCAATCTCACCGTCACGTTGAAGGACGGTGCGGGCAACCCGACCGCCACCACCATCCAGGGCGTGTCGTGCGCGTCGACGCTGCCGTCGGTGCAAGTGGTCAAGCCGGTCTCGGATGCGCCCGCGTTCACCGATACGTCGAAGCACATCCTGTCGGCGAACACGGTGGTGGGCGTGGCCGACCTCGACGGCACGACGCCCGGCGCGCAGGCGGACGTCGTTGCTTGCACCGATCGCAGCGGCAGCGCCGCGCTGCTGGTCGGCCGCTCGGGTGGGACACTGAACCAGCTCGGCTCGTCGATCCAGACGGTGGCCGCGGTGACCGCCGACAATTGCCCGGCGGGCCTCGGCTTCGTCGCGCACTTCAGCGGCGTGACCTTGCCCGACAGCATCGAGAACACGAACGGCACGCTGGCGACGCCGACCGAGCTGCGCGTGAGCGTCACCGACGCCGTCAACCCGGCCAGCATCGGCAGCAGCGTCCCGGTCGACCTGTGGGTCGATCCGGTGCCGCCCGCGCTGACGCTGTCGTCGCCCGCGAACCTCTGCGGAAGCTTCCAGCAGTCGTCGACGCCCGTTCTCCAGGATGTCGCGTTCAACGCCGAGACCGGCGCCGTCTCCCTCTTCGTGACGAACGGAGCCAGCACGCTGATGCGCGGCAGCCCCGGGTTCGCGAACGGCGTCGCGACCTTCACGGCGGTCAGCTTCGCCCCCGGCCAGAACGACGTCACGGCGACCGAGACCGATCCGGCGGGCAACGTGACGACGTTCGCGACGGTTCCCTGCACCGTGATCATCGGGTCGGCGCCCGTCGTCACCTTCAACACGCCGACGTCGGGCCAGATCCTGTGCGCGATGGGATCGTCGACGCCGGGCTGCGTGCAGGACGGCGACGGCACGACGAACGGCTGGCAGGGGACGATCACCGTGCACGTCAGCGGCGATGGTCAGCCCATCACCAGCGGCAACGTTACATTCAGCGCCGATGCGATGACGATCGGCATGGCGGCGCTGGACAGCAACGGCAACGCGTCGATCGGACCCAAC
>DATMZL010000967.1:0-2966 GCA_035607075.1 Polyangia bacterium | reverse complement strand
GCCACGCTGTCAGGCTAACACGACTGCATCATCGCGACGCGGTCGGCGGCACGCGACGGCGGATCAGGCGTGCGCGGTGCAGGCGGAAGAACATCTTCCCGACGTCGAAGGATCCCAGGCGCAGCTTGCGAACGACGTCGCGCACCGACTGGCGTCCGTCGATCTGTTCCAGCACGGCCAGCTCGTCGCGCGTGAACGTGCCCCGCGGCGTGTCTGCGATCTTGTTGTCGTTGCGCACGAAGACCTCGTCGAAGTTCGAGATGTCGCGCTCGATGATCCGCCACTCATCGACACACCAATACCCTTCCAACAGCATACGATCGACGTTGATCTGCAGCGCCGCGTCGCGCGCGAGCAGCGACAGCTCTTCCGTGCGGCGGAACTGGAAGAAGCCGGCGCGCCAGCGCAGCGCCTCGTACGCGAGCTCGCTGGTCTGCCGCACCATCGCCCGCGTCAGCGCTTCGCGCGTGATCAGGCCGCGCGCGATCAGATCGGCGCCGAACAGCGGCACCGCCGCCGTGGACTTCTCGCGCGCCGCCAGCACCTGGTCCAGCGTCTCGGGCGCCAGATCGCCGTCATCGACGATGAAACGCCCGAGCAAGAATTCGTCCGCGACCCCGACCGCCGACGCGAAGTCGACACGGCCGCCGCGGAAATACAGCTCGACGCGCGCGTTCATCTCCGTGTTGACCACCCTCAGGATCCCGCTCTGCCCCTGTTCGGCGAGCAGCGCCAGGATCTCGCTCATGAAGATCGCTTCCAGATCGCCCGCCAGCGCCTGCCCGCGCGCGGCGAAGGCGCGCGCCTCCGCGACCGCCGCGTCCGCCGAGCGCGACAGCGCTTCGTCGACCGCCGCGCGCACGCCGGCCGAGGCGCGGCTGTCCGCGTCCGCGAGCGCGACGCGCCCCGATTCCGTGCTCGACGTGCGCTTGGCGACGACATGTGAGACCACGGCCTGGAGCGCGTCGGGCGAAAACGGCTTGCCGATGAAGTCCACGACGTTCGACGCCTTCGCGAAGCGCGATTCCAGGTCGTCCGCCTGGCCGCGCGCGACCATCACGACCACGGGAACACGCTGCAGCGCGGGATCGGACGCGAACCGCCGGCAAATCTCCGCCGGGTCGCGGTTCGGAATCAGCCCATCCAGAAGGATGAGGTCGGGAACGGTGCGCGCCTCCCGCACCAGCGCCAGACCCGCCTCGTCGTCGGCAGCGGTCGAAACGGCATATCCGGCCTGCGCAAGCGCAAGCTCAATCACCTTCAGAACCGTCGGACTATCGTCGATTACGAGTAGGTGACCCGCCGGCATGACCTGCGCCCATGGTGCCTGAAAGTCGCTGCGCGAGCGAGGGCCTGTCCCCATGAGCCTGTCGCGGACCGGTTCGTAAACTATCGACGGAGTTGAAAGCTGATACGATCCCCCATGCAAGATGACGCCTTTCGGGCCGCGCCCCGTCTGGGCCCGGCACCCAACGGCCTGGCGGCGAAGCGGCAGCGAGACATGAACGAGTTCCCGCGCCGCTTCGGACAGTACGTGCTGCTCAAGCCCCTGGCCCGCGGCGGTATGGGCGCTCTCTACCTCGCGCTCTCCGGCCCCGAGGACAGCGCGAAACTGTGCGTCATCAAGACGGTGCTCCCGCACCTGGCGGACAAGGAGTATCTGCAGCGTTTCCGCGACGAGGCCAAGGTCGTCGTGCGCCTGTCGCACGGCAACCTGGTGCCCGTGTTCGATTCGGGGCAAGTCGCGGGCGAGATCTATCTCGCGATGGACTTCGTCGAGGGCAAGGACCTACGCGCGACCTGGAACCGCTGCGCGAAGAAGGGCATCGCCTTCCCGGTCGACGTCGCCGCCCACATCGTGAAGGAGCTGGCGCGCGGGCTGAACTACGCGCACGGCTTCGGCGACATCAAGCTGGTGCACCGCGACGTCTCGCCGCCGAACGTGCTGCTGTCGTACAGCGGCGAGGTGCGGCTGACCGACTTCGGCCTGGCGTCGTCGACGCTGAAGCTGGAGAAGACCGCGCCCGGGATCATCTACGGCAAGGTCAGCTACATGTCGCCCGAGCAGGCGCGCGGCGAGAAGCTGGACGGCCGCACCGATCTCTATGCGTCGGGGATCATCCTGTGGGAGCTGCTGACCGGACGGCAGCTGTTCCCGTCGAACAAGCCGCCGGGCGCGCCCAAGGACGGGCACACGTCGGAGGAGATCCTGCGCCGCGTGCGCAATCCGGAGATTGCGCCGCCGTCGCGCCGCGCGTCGCGCGTCCCGCCCGAGCTGGATCGGATCGCGCTGAAGGCGCTCGCGCCGGATCTCAAGGAGCGCTACGCGATCTGCGAGGAGCTGCGCCACGATCTCGCGACGTTCCTGGCGCAGACGTCCCCCGCCACGGATTCGGCGCGGCTGGCGAACTTTCTTCACGACCTGTACTCGGAGGACATCGCCGCGGAGGCCGCGGAGCGCGAAGCGCTGATCGTCAAGGCGCGCGAGTGGTATTCGACGAGGCATGTGGCGGCTCCGTCCACGCCCGGGCCGACTGCCCTCGACGCCAAACCATCGGCGACGAAGCCAATGGGCGGACCGCCGCCGCTGCCGTCGGCGAAGTCGTCCTCACCGTCGGCGAGGTCGACCGCCCCGGAAAAGGTCGGAGCGGGGGCGGAGTCGGCCGACGATCATCGCGAGCGGCGCCTCACGGTTCGTGAGCCGAGCCTCGGGTTTCCCAGCAAGGCGAGCCGCGATTCGATCACGCCGCTCAGCGAGCCGCACGCGGCGCTGACGGACTCGCAGGACGGTGGTGGCCGGTCCACCGCCGTTCTGGGGACCGTCGTCGGCGGCCGCTACTACGTGCGCCGGCTGTGCGGCGAGGGCGGCATGGGGCGCGTCTACGAAGCCGAGCACATCGACATCGGCAAGCGCGTCGCGCTGAAGATCCTTCACCCCGCCTACAGCCAGACGCCCGATCTCGTCG
>DATMZL010001705.1:0-2289 GCA_035607075.1 Polyangia bacterium | reverse complement strand
TGGCGGCGGCTCGAGCTCGGGCGCGAGCAGTCGTTGGGCGGCGGCCTCACCGTCACAGCGATCCCCGCGCCCGGAAAGCTGCCGCTGCACCTCGAATGGATTCGGCAGCCGTCGCCGGAAGACAACGTCGGCTTCCTGATCCGCCAGGGATCCGCGCCGGGCGTCGCGTACTTCTCGGGTGTCGCCGGACCGTCGCCGGAGATCGAGCAGGCGCTCGATGCATCCGCCGTCGCGTTCTTCGACGGCACGTTCTGGTCGAGCGACGAGTTGATCGCGGCGGGGCTCGGCACGCGGCGTGCCGAGGAGATGGCGCACTGGCCGATCGGCGGGGCGGAGGGAAGCCTGCGCTTCCTCGGTCGCAAGATCCTGACGAGCCAGGGCGCCGTGCTCTACATCCACGTCAACAACACGAACCCGATCCTGCTCGAGGACAGCGCGGAACGGCGCGCCGTCGAGGCGGCCAACATCCGAGTGGCGCATGACGGGTGGGAGATCGACCTGTGAGCGAAGGCGCTCTGCTGTCGCCCGACGAGCTGATCGCGCGCCTGCGCGAGGAAGGCACGCGCCGCTATCACGATCAGCACCCGTTCCATCAGCTGATGCACGCGGGGAAGCTGACGCGCGACGATCTCGCGACCTGGACGCTGAACCGCTACTACTACCAGACGCGAATTCCGATCAAGGACGCGATCATCGTGTCGAAGTCGGAAGATCCCGCGTTCCGACGGCTATGGATTCACCGCATCCACGATCACGACGGCGATGGGCCGGATAGCGGCGGGCTGTCGTTGTGGCTGCGGCTGGCCGAAGCCGTCGGCCTCGACCGCGAAGAGGTCGCGAGCTGCCGGCGCGTGCTGCCGGGTGTGCGGTTCGCGTGCGACAGCTACGTGAGCCTGTGCCGCGAGAGCCCGCTGCCGGTCGCGGTGGCGTCGTCGCTGACCGAGATGTTCGCGCCCGATCTGATGTCGGCGCGCATCGCCGCCTGGGAGCAGCACTACCCGTGGGTCGGGACGGAGGCGCTCGCGTATTTCCGATCGCGTGTGCCGCGCGCGCGACGCGACGGCGAGGAAGGGCTGGCGTTCGTGGTCGCCAACGCGACGTCGCGCGCGCTGCAGGAGGCGTGCGTGGCGGCGCTGGTCCGCAAGACCGAGATCCTGTGGCACCTCGTCGACTGCGTGCAGGCGGCGACGGGCGCGACGAGCGCGACGCGATGATCGGACCGCAGTCGCGCGTGCGCCTGGCGGCGAAGGCGCGGCTGCAGCGCGATCGCCTGACAGGCAAGCCGTTCCTGCTTTATCCCGAGCGCGGGCTCGAGCTGTCGGCCAGCGCCGCGCACATCGTCGCAGCGTGCGTCGAGGACAAGCCCGTGGCGGCGATCGTGGACGAGCTGACGGCGGCGTCGGGCGAGCCGCGCGAGCGGATCGAAAGCGAGGTGTTAAGCTTCCTCGGTGCGCTCGACGATCGGGGCCTGCTGGTCGTGACGTGACGTGACCGTCGCTGGTGAAACGCCGCGGCCGTACACGCTGGTCGCGGAGCTGACCTACCGCTGCCCGCTGGCGTGCGGCTACTGCTCGAACCCGCTGGACCTGGCGCGCCACGCGGCCGAGCTGGACACCGCGGCCTGGCGGGACGTGTTCGCGGGGGCGGCGGCGCTGGGCGTCCTGCAGGCGAACCTGACGGGCGGCGAGCCGCTGGTCCGCCCGGATCTGACCGAGCTGGTGGCGGCGGCGCACGCGCAAGAACTGTACGTCAACCTGATCACCAGCGGCATCCCGGCGGATCGCGCGCGGCTCGCCGAGCTGGCGGCGGCCGGCCTAAACAGCGTCCAGCTGTCGGTGCAGGACGTCGACCCGCACGGCGCCGCCTGGATCGCGGGGCGCGACGATCTCGACGCGAAGCTGGAGGTGGCGGCGGCGGCCCGCGCGCTGGGCTTGCCGCTCACGCTGAACGTTGTCATTCACCGGGGCAACATCGCGCGCGTCGCGGAGTTCGTCGCGCTGGCGGAGCGGATCGGCGCCGAGCGCCTGGAGCTGGCGAACACGCAATACCTCGGCTGGGCGCTCGCCAACCGGGACGCGCTGCTGCCCGCGCGCGCCGACATCGAGCGCGCGCGCATGCTCGCCACGGCGGCAGCCGACCGGTTGCGCGGCAAGATCGAGATCCTGTTCGTGCGTCCCGACTACTACGCCGATCGCCCGCGCGCTTGCATGGACGGCTGGGCGCAGCGCTACATCGTGATCACGCCCGACGGTTTCGTGCTGCCGTGCCACCAGGCGACAAGCATCGCGG
>DATMZL010001115.1:0-3101 GCA_035607075.1 Polyangia bacterium | reverse complement strand
GTGTGAACGATGTCCCCGATCGAGCGGTCGATGCGCCGGATCATCCCGACGTGTTGTTTCTCGGAATCGGCGAAGTTGTCAGGCACCTCCGGTTCGGTGTACGCGTCCATGACGCCGATGCCGTCCGCCGTCGACGCGTAGCGCACGTCGCCGGCCGCATCCCTTTCGAGCGTCCATTGGATGCCGCCCGTCGTGGGATCGCCGTCGTCGTCCAGCGCGGGGTACGCTACCGCCGGGCGCTCCATGTTGAAGTGGGGCGTGTCGTAGGCCAGGTACAGGAAGAACGGCTTGCCCGGGTCCTTGGCCGCGTCGATCACGAACTTCTTCGCCGCCGCAGTCCACGCGTCGGTCGAGTAAAGATCCACCGACGCGTTCGCGATCTGATTGAAGCCGTCGTAGAGGAACGCGCCGTTTCTCGGGTAGTGCGCGTGCGCGTCCCCGTGGAACAGATAGCCGAAGAAACGGTCGAAGCCGCGATAGAGCGGGTGGGCCGCGAGGTTCTTCGAACCGTCACCGGTCAGGTCGACGACGCTGCTTGCCTCGCCGGCGAGGCCCGCCTTGCCGATCCACGCCGTCGTGTAGCCGGCGGCCTGCAGGACCGTGCCGAGCGTGTGGTTACGCGGCAGCGCCTTATCGAACCAGTTGTCGCGCACGTCGGCGTGCCCCTGGTGGCGGCCGGTCAGCAGCGACGCACGCGAGGGCGCGCACACGGGCGCCCCCACGTAATGGTGCGTGAGCTTCATGCCCTCGGCAGCCAACCGATCGAGCTGGGGCGTGTCGAACTTCTTCGCCGACCGGCTGCCCCTGTCCTGCCAGAACGATCCGAGATCGCCGTAGCCCAGATCGTCGGCGAGAATGAAGATGATGTTCGGCTTGCCGGCGGCCAGCAGCGGCGACGGGCGCGCCGCGGATTCGCTCGTCGGTCGCCGCGCCTCGCACGCGAGGACCAGCATCGCGGTTGCCAGAGTTGCCCACTTCGCCGTTAAGCTCGTCATTCAACACCTCATCCCCGCGACACTGATGCCGCGATCACCGTCGCGCGGCTCGCCCTCCGGCAGTACTGTACCGGTCGTGGCGGAAACTTGCCCGCCGGAATACAACTTGCAGCGAAACGTGGGGCAAATGCGCCGTGAACTCGCAGTGCTCGCGATGGTTCTCGCCCTCCCCCTCTCCGCCTGCAGCGACAAGGCGGGCGAGAAGGGCAACACCGACGCCGGCACCGACGGAGACGCGGGCAAAACGTATCCGCTGACGTTCACCTGCGACGTGGATGCCGGCGCCGCCTGCCCCGCCGGACAAACGTGTCCGGCGGTGCCGCTGTCGTCGACGAGCTGCGGAGACATTCCCGCCAACCTGGGCCACGACGCGATCCCGCAATCGACCGGCCGCCCGATCGGCTGCACGGCCGGACTTCCGTACGGAAATCCGTTCTACACGGACATGCAGGTCATCTGCGTCTGCATGGACTTCGGCGGAACGCGCTGGGTCTGCGCCCTCTGAGTTTCGCTAGCAATCGATGCAGATCTTGCACGTCCTCGTGCACCCCTGGTTGATCAGTCCGTTGTTCGGACCGAGGTCGCACTGCTCGCCGTTTTCGACGTCGGGGTGCCCGTCGCCGCAGAAGTGGGGCAGCGTGCAGAACGCCGTGCAGCCCCCGGCGTCACCGTAACGCGCGCGGTTCCCGTCGGCGCCCAGGTCGCACTCCTCCGTGCCGTTGACGACGCTGTCGCCGCAGCGGGGGCCCCAACGGCACGTCGTCGTGCAGCCACCGTACGCGTTGTCGTTGTTCATGACGCCCAGGTCGCATTCCTCCGCGCCCTCGATCCATCCGGTGCCGCACCGGCCAAGCCTCGGCTCGCTTACGCAGATCTCGTTGCAGCCATCGCCGGCGATCGTGTTGCTGTCGTCGCACGTCTCGGGCGGGACGACGCGCCCGTCGCCGCAGATCGGCGCGCAGTAGTGCCCGACCGCCGGACAGCGCCAGCCAGGCTCGATCGCCGTGCAGTCCGCGGAGCAGCCGTCGCCCGAGGAGTCATTCCAGTCGTCGCAAACCTCGCCCGGATCGAGCCGACCGTTGCCGCAGTACGCGCCTCGGCAAGGCCCGACGATCCCGCACGCGCCGCACGTCTCGAAGCACTCGATCTGGCAGACGGCGCTGCAACCGTCGAGCGGCGCCGCGTTGCCGTCGTCGCATTCCTCGCCCGGATCGAGATGGCCGTTGCCGCAGAGTCGCGGCTCCACGAGGATGATGGTCGGGATGTCAGGCCGCGCGTCGATGCTGCCGGTCGACGGGCCACCGGCGCCGCCGGCGCTACCACCGTTCCCGGTGCCGGGTTGGATGATTCCGGTGCCGCCATCGGGATCGAGCGAGCGCTTCTCGCAGCCAATCGCCATCGCAGCGAGCAGGACGGGCAAGAAGCGAAGCCAGCACATTACCGTCTCAGGCTATCACCGTTCGCGCCCGCGACCTCCGGTCCCTCGCCCCGCGGACCGGGGAGAGGGTCCGCGCCTCCGCCGCCTCAGTCGCACGAAGCGGCTGACACCGTCCGGTGGTGGACGCCGCTCGGGTACTCCGTGAGATAGCGGGCGCGCGCGTGCGTGCAGCGGGCGTGATCGTGCACAGCAGCCGCTGCCGAGACCAGACGCGCGAGCGCGTCCTCGCGCAGCTCGGCGCCGGGCGCGAGCGCAACCGCCTGCTCCAGCGCCTTCACGGCGCCCGGCATGTCGTTCAGGCGATCCATACGCAGGCGCCCCAGCTCGAACGCCGCGAGGCCCGCCCGCGGATCGCGCGGGTGAGCGGCGAGCAGCGCCTGGTACGTCCGCGCCGCGTCTTCCATCTTGCCGGCGCGCCACAAAGCGCGCGCCTGCTCGAACAGCTCGCGCGCGTCGGCGGCCGGATGCGCCGCGCGCGGCGACGCGACGTGCGCCTTCGCCGGCTCGGCGTCCGGCGCTTGCGGCTCGGGCGCCGTCTCCGGCTCCGCCGGCTCCGCCAGCGCTTCCGTCTTCGTCACCTGCGACCAGCTGTGGCCCGCCACGACGCGCACCACCTCCGCATCGCGTCCCGCACCGCGCACCTCGACGACGCCACGCTCGACGCGCAC
>DATMZL010001464.1:0-3243 GCA_035607075.1 Polyangia bacterium | reverse complement strand
CTGCTGGGCGCCGAGTTCACGCGCGTCTACGCGAACCGTTTCGGCGAGAAGGTCCGTCCGTCGCGCCAGGCGATCCCGGCCGCCGCCGCGAAGGCGCAGCGCCCGCCGCCGCCGCCTGACGCCCGGCCCCAGGAGGCGTAGCCCGGCGTCGGCCGCCGCTCACCAGCCTGTCCACCAGGCGCACGAGCGCCGTCGACTCGATTGGCTTCTGCGTCACCGCGTCCACGTCTGACTCGACCTGGTCGTTCGACCGCACGCCGGAGAGCACCAGCACCGGCACTGCGGCGTGGCGCGACGCGCGCAGGCGCCGCACGAACTCGGCGCTGGTCATGCCTGGAATCCAGAGATCCAGGACGATGAGCGCCGGCCGCGGGCCGTGCACGACCGCGGTCCACGCAGCATCCGCGCTTGGCAGAGGCCTGGCGTCGTAGCCTTCCATGATCAGGAAGTCAGCGATGCTCTGTCGCACCTCGCTCTCGTCATCGACCACGAACACGAGCGTGCCGGGCGCAACCAGCGTCATGGGGGCCAACGCATTCTCCGCGTCCCGCCCCGGCAGCACAACCAGAATCGGGGTTCACCCCGTGGTTGTTGATTGATTTCGGATGACGTTGCAAACAACCGCGCAATCAAACGGCAAACGAGTTTCGAAACCAATCTCAACCACCGCAACCACCCCATACGACGTTAGAGGTGCGGAACGTGGAAACGACCGAGTAACCGGTCGATGTCGCCTTTGTGCCGCGCGATGACGGCATCGAGCTGCGCGCGCAGGTCATTGTCGTCGTGCCGGACGCCCATTGCGATGGCGAAGGACAGCCGGGACGTTCGGGGTTCTCCCCGATCTTCCTCGAGCGGGACGACCGCAAGTGGCACGGCCTGCCGGCGTGCCAACCAGCCGGCCGCGGGGCCCCAGACGACCGCGACGTCGATATCGCCCCGGGCGACCGCATCGACGATGGCGGATAAGGGCGCCTCGCTCGAGTAATCGCCATACACAGAGTACCCGACAACGTTGCGCGCGAGGCCCCGGCGGGCGAGGGCGTCGGCGGGCGGCGAGTTCGCGTAGTCGTCGCCGATCGCCTGGACGCCGATGCGCAACCGCCGTAGGCGCGGATCGTCGAACGATCGCAGCCCGTGGTAGCGATCGGCGCGATAGACGAACGCGTAGCTCGATCGATAGTAGGCGCGGGTGGTCGCGGCCCGCGCGAACCCGACCGGCACCTCCATCATCACGTCACATCGGCCGGCCGCCAGCGTGTTACGGACGAACCCGCGCCGTTGCGGCAACCAGGTGTACGTCAGGTCGGCGTCGAGATCGCGCGCGACAAGCCGGGCGAGCGCGTTCTCCAGGCCCTCGCCGCGCGCGTTCGAGAACGGCATGTTGTTCGGATCGGCGCACACGCGCAGCGCCCGCCGCGATCCGGCGACGGCGGCGTCACCCGCAGGGGGCGACGCCAGCAACGCGAGCAGCAACGCCAGGACAGTAGACATAGGCTCAGTATTCCTTGGCGGGATCTTCGTCGCCGATCTTCTTGCCGTTCCGCCAGGTGTTCTTGCACAGCGGATGCGCGAACACCGACGGTCCGTCCGTCTTCGTGAACCAGATGTCGTCGGCGAACGCGCCGCCGGGCGGGTTCAGGCCCGCCTTGTCGCGCATGCGCTTCGCGATCTCGTGGTCCGTGCAGGCGGTGTCGCCGCTTGCGCCCAGGCCACCGATGCGCGTCTTTCCCTTGTAGAGCGGAACGCCGCCGCCGAACACGATCGTGCCGCCGCACAGCTTGGGTCCCTTGTCGCGATCCTGGGGCGTCTGCAGGCACGCCGGATTGAACGCGTTGGCGGTCGCGGCGCCGAACAACGAATGCCCGGGCTGCGCCAGCGTGTAGAGACGCGCTGTCGACAGAGGGACCATGTCCGAGCTGAACGCGTTCGCCGTGTACGCCTTGGCCTTGGCGACCGCCTGGCTCCCCGGCCACGCGGCCGTCACGTCGTCGGTCGACACGGCGGTCGCGCAGATCCGGCCCGAGCGATCGACGACAGAGGCCCACTCGCTGCGGCCGCCGTCGAGCCCGCCCGCCTCACCGGCGCCAGCCGCCTCCTTCAGCAGCCGTTTCAGATCGCCCGCCGACGGTAGGTCCTTGCAGCCCATCCCCGCGTGCTGGCCGGGCGATTCGCCTTTGTCCGAGGCGGCGCCCTTCTGCGTCTCGGCGGGCGCGCCGCCCGCGCGCGGCACCGCCAGCAAGATCGCCGCCGTCGCAGCCAGCAGCATGAAACAGGCGGCAACGCCCGGGTGTACGAGACGCCGTGTGGTCATTGCAAAGCCTCCAGGTACGAGACGAGATCGTGAAGCTCCTGTCCGGAAAGCTGCGAGAGTGCTGGCATGCGCGTGCCCGGTTTCAACGCGGGCGCGTTCATGATCCACGCGTGCATCGTCGCGATGTCCTTCGGCAGCCACCCTGCCGCGATGCTGCGGCGGCTCCCGAAATGCGTGAGGTTCGGGCCGACGGTCGCCAGCGCCTCCGTGCCCTGCACCGCGTGGCACATCGGACAGGCGCTGCGCATGAACACCCGCTCGCCGCGTTCGACCTGCGGACCGACGGCCGCCAGCGCGGGCCGGCGCTGGTCCTCGAGCCAGCGCTGGTAGTCGCGTGGATCCTGCGCGACGACCTGGAAGCGCATCTTTGCGTGTTGCAGCCCGCAGAACTCCGCGCACGCGCCCTCGTAAACGCCGGGCTTACTCGCCTGAAGGTGAATCGCGTTCGTCATCCCCGGGACCAGGTCGACCTTGCCGCCGAGGCGTGGCACCCAGAACGAATGGATCACGTCCGCCGTCACGAGCTCGATCGTCACGGGCCGCCCGACGGGGATGTGGATCTCGTTGGCGGTCGTGAAGCGATCGGGCAGGTTCGCGCGGGGCCGATACTCGACCTCCCACCACCACTGCCGGCCCGTGACCCGGATCTCCGCGTCGCCGTCGTGATGGTGCTGCACGGGAAACCGCGCCAGCACGCCGACCGTCGCCACGAACGCGGCCGCGAACACGACGCCGGGCACGACGATGCCGCCGATGAAGACCCAGCGCATGCCGCCGCCCGTCCCGACGGGGGCGTGCACACCGAACGTTCCGGTCCGGCGCCACGCGAGCCAGGCGAGCAGCGCCCACATGACCGCCGACGTCGCGGTGAATCCGAGCAGCAGCGGCCAGCCGAGGTCCGCCAGGGTCCGCGCGGTGGGCCCGCCCGG
>DATMZL010001681.1:0-6978 GCA_035607075.1 Polyangia bacterium | reverse complement strand
AGCCAGGGGGACGTCCCGGCGTCGAAGCCCGAGGACGCCGGCCCCCCGAACCCGGACTCACTCGCCGCCTCGCTACTGGAGGCGCTGGGCGCCGCCGATCGCGCCGAGCGGGCGCGTGCGATCGCGGGCGCGGCCGAGATGGTCGATCCCGACCTGCTGGTCGAGGCGGTGGCCGACCAGGCGGACTCCCGCCGGCGCAACGCCGCGATGGACGCGCTGGCGACGGGCGGCGCGCGCAGCGTTCCTGCGCTGGTCCGCGGACTCCGTCATCCCGACGGGGAGGTCGTGATGTTCTCGGCGGGCGTGCTGGCGCGGACGGGAAGTCCCGCCGCCATTCCCCACCTCGTGTCGCTGCTGGACCACGAAGACGTCAACGTCGTCCAGCAGGTCATCGACGGTCTGTCCCAGATCCGTTCGACGCTGGCCGTGGAGGCGCTGGTCAAGGTGCTGGACCGCGATCCCTGGCTGCGGTTCGCGGCCGTGCACGCGCTGGGCGAGATCGGCGATCAGCGCGCCGTGTCCGCGCTGGCGCCGCTGATCGAGGACGAAAACGTGCGCGGCGCGGTCATCCGCGCGATGGGGAAGATCGGATCGACCGAGGCGCTGGGGTTCCTGTTCCGCGTGCTGCGCGAGAGTCAGGACACGGCAACGTTTGCCGAGTCTCTGCGCGCGATCGGCGAGGCGCTGGAGTTTCAGCCCAACCAGGCCGCGCTGCAGAACCTCACCGAGTGGACGGAGCACGCCTCACCGGCGGCGACCGGACTTCAGGAACGGCTCGAGCAGGTGCTGGCGTCCGACGCGGGCGCGCCGGACATGGACGACGGGCTGGATCCGCGGCAGTCGGCGGCGATGATCGTGAAGGCGTTGCGCCTGCGGCCGCTCTACACCGCGCTGGTTCTGGCGGGCCGCGATCCGGCGCTGCGCGAGGTGCTGGAGTTCAGCGCCGTCTCGATCGGCGACGAGATCGCGCCGATGCTGCGGGACGGGCTGGTGTCCCCGAACGCGGCGGTCCGCATGCTGGCGTGCGAGTGCCTCGGCGCGCTGGGCCACGTCCCGGCGGCGTCGCTGATAGAGAAGGTGATCGACGACGCCGACCCGCACGTGCGGGCGGCGGCGGTCGGCGCGCTGATGCGCCTCGGCTGCAACGACGCCATCCCCGCGATGACGAAGGGGCTGACCGACGCCGAGGCGATCGTCCGCGAGGCGACGGTCGCGGCGTTCTGTTGCATGGACGCGGACGAGGTCGCGCGCGCGCTCATCAAGCTGGTCGAGGACCCGGCGTTCCCGCGCCGCACCGCCTTGACGATCGTGTGCGCGAACCCGCACGTCGCGCACCTGGATTTCATCCTGGCGTGCCTGTCCGATCCGTCGGCGGTCGTCCGGCGCGCCGCCGCCGAGGCGCTGGCCCGCCAGCCGACCGTGGACGTCGTCGGGACGATCGAGCCGCTGCTGCGTGATCCCGACGTGGATGTGCGCCGATCGGTGGTCCGGATCCTGGGCGGCCTGCGCAGCCGCCGCGTGCGGCAGCTGCTGACCGGGCAGGCGGAGACCGATCCCGAGACGCTGGTCGACACGGTGCAGGCCCTGGGCAAGCTCAGTGACACGACGGTGATCCCGTTCCTGACGGCGATCTTCGAGCGCGAGGGGCTGCCGGTGAAGCTGGCGATCGTCGAGGCGATGAAGGAGATGCGCGATCCGGCGACGGAGCCGTTCCTGGCCCAGCAGCTGGGAAACGCGGAGCCGGCGTTGCGGCGCGCGGCGGTGTTCGCGCTCGGCGCGAATCGGTCGCCGAACGCCATCCGCCAGCTGACGCCGGTGGCGCGCGATCCGGATGAGACCGTTCGCTCCGCGGTCGCCGCGGTGCTGGGAGGCTCCGGCAACGCCCAGGCGAACGACGCGCTCACGCGCCTCGCCCACGACCCGAGCCGTTCGATCGCTGCGCTGGCCCGCCAGGCGCTCGAGAAGCTGACCGAACGCTAGTCGCTCCGCGCCGCAGGCGCGGTGTGCGACTATTGTTTTTTTCAGTCGCCGCGATCCCGCGCTTTCGCGCCGGGGCGGCTAGCGGCGCGTTCGAAGGCGCGGACCGCCGACGCCGGATCGAACGTGCGGCCCCAGATCGCGGGTCCTTGGTGCGCGAAGAAATGCTCGACGTTCCGGCGGAACTGGAATTGCGTGGTGGACGCAGGGCTGGCACGCAGCGCACGGCCCCAGATTCGCGCGGCGGCGGCAGGTTGAATTTTCTGCGCGCGGAATACCTCGGTCACGTCGCGGATGTCCGAATCCAGGAAGCGTGTCAGCTTGCCGATCGACCAGTTCGTCGGGTGAAGCAAGCGCACGTCGAGTTGCTCGAAGCGACGATAACGGCGGGACGTGCGCCGGTAATCGAGCAGCGTGATCATGCCCCAGCGGTCGATGTCCTCCGCGAAATTGGCTGGGATGCCGGTGAGGCGCTTGGTCCTTTCCATGGCCGTTTCAATCGCCTGCCAGGTTTGCACGCGGTCTGCGCTTCGGGAGACGAGCTCGATACCCAGATCGACGTCCACGCTGGGGCGCACGCGGCCCCACAGCGCCGCGGCGGCAGCCCCCGTCACGTACGCGCGGGCAGGGCGCTGCAACTCATGGGCGAGGACGGCGAAAAAGTGCTCGATCCGTTTCCGGGTCATGTGCGCTCGAGCTCGAGGCCGACCCGGTCGACCAGGGTGGCGACCGTTTCGGGACGCTCGCGGCTCCGCAGCATGAAGTAGGCACGGTCGGCGCGGGCGAGCGGCCGTCTCGGGCCGATCTGCAGCCGCGCGGACAACGCCTGGCGCAGGTGCCCTGCGAGGGCGGATTCACGCGCCTCTCGCGAGCCTGTGCCGCGCGCCGTGGCGCGGGCGATGCGTTCGAGCCGCGTGCGTGAAAGCGGGGGGGCTTCGGCTTCGGGCGGGACGCCGTCCGCCAGGATTCCGGGGCGGACATCCAGGGCCAGGGCGAGGGCCCGCAGCGTCTTGAGGGTGACCTCCCGGTCGCCGCGCTCGATGGCGGAGAGGTTGGGTCGCGGAATACCGGCGGCTCGTCCCAGCTGTGCTTGCGTCATTCCGCGGGCCAGGCGCCAGGCGAGCACGGTCTCTCCAAATGGTTGCACGATGTAGCAAATATACTACTTACGACATTGAGTCGAAAGTCTTCCGGATGGGCCCATGCCTGAGAGATGGCCGGTTCAGCGGCAACGATCTACTCCTTTGAATTCTTTGCGGCGCGCGACTATTCTCCACGCGCCACATGGCCACCGTCGACGTTCCGCTGGAAAGAATCCGTTTCGGTCAGACCAAACGCCGCGATCTCTGGTGGGCGATGCCGCTCACGACCTTCGTGGTCTTCTCGTCGTTCATCGTCTACGTGACGTGGGCGCTGCTGCAGGGCGAGCACTACCACTACGGGAACTACCTCTCACCGCTGTACTCGCCCGAGCTGTTCGGGAGCTCGCCGCACGCGGTGTTCGGCCCGTGGCGCTGGCCCTGGCCGATCCCGTTCATCAACTACTCGCCGGCGATGCTGATCCTCATCTTCCCGCTGTCGTTCCGGCTGACCTGCTACTACTACCGCGGCGCGTACTACAAGGCGTTCTGGGCCGACCCGATCGCCTGTGCCGTCGGTGAGCCGCGCAACGAGTACCGCGGCGAGGCCAAGTGGCCGCTGCTGATCCACAACATTCACCGCTACGCGCTGTACGCGGCGCTGGCGTTCATCGTCCTCCTGTCGATCGACGCGGTGAACGGCTTCCGTTTCAACGACCCGGCGACCGGCCACCTCAAGTTCGGCATGGGTGTCGGCTCGCTCGTGCTCCTGATCAACGTCGTTCTGCTGGGCGGCTACACGCTGGGCTGCCATTCATTCCGGCACCTGGTCGGTGGCATCCTCGACACTCTGTCGCGGGCGCCGGCGCGCAAGAAGGCGTACGACTGCGTCAGCTGCCTCAACCGCCACCACCCGAAGTGGGCCTGGTTCAGCCTGGTCTGGGTCGGGTGGACGGACATCTATGTTCGCCTGTGCTCGATGGGCGTCATCCACGACCTGAGGATCTTCTGATGGCCGCCGAATCGCAGCTTGGTTCAAATATCCAGACACACGAGCACGACGTCATCGTCATCGGCGCGGGCGGCGCCGGCCTGCGTGCGGCGATCGAAGCGTCCGCTGCCGGCGCGTCCGTCGGCTTGATCTGCAAGTCGCTGCTCGGGAAGGCGCATACGGTCATGGCCGAGGGCGGCATGGCCGCGGCGATGGCCCACGTCGACGACCGCGACAGCTGGAAGGTCCACTTCGCGGACACGATGCGCGGCGGCCAGTACCTGAACAACTGGCGCATGGCCGAGGTGCACGCCAAGGAAGCGCCCGATCGCGTGCGCGAGCTCGAGGCATGGGGCGCCGTCTTCGATCGCACGAAGGACGGCCGCATCCTACAGCGCAACTTCGGCGGTCACCGCTACCCGCGGCTGGCCCACGTCGGCGATCGCACGGGCCTTGAGATGATCCGGACGCTGCAGGACCACGGCGTGCACCAGGGCTTCAAGGTCTACATGGAGCACACGATCACCAAGATCTTCGTCGAAGGCGGGCGCGTCGCGGGCGCGCTCGGCTACGACCGCGAGAAGGGCTACCTGCGCCTGTTCAAGGCGAAGGCGATCGTGCTCGCCACGGGCGGCGTTGGCCGCGCGTTCAAGATCACCAGCAACAGCTGGGAGTACACGGGCGACGGGCAGGCCCTGGCGTTCGACGCGGGCGCCGACCTGATGGACATGGAGTTCGTCCAGTTCCACCCGACCGGCATGGTGTGGCCGCCGTCGGTGAAGGGCATCCTCGTGACGGAGGGCGTGCGCGGCGAGGGCGGCGTCCTGCGCAACAAGGACGGCAAGCGCTTCATGTTCGACGACATTCCGGACAACTACAAAGCGCAGACCGCCGACAGCGAGGAAGAGGGCTGGAAGTACACGCAGGGCGACAAGAACTCGCGCCGACCGCCCGAGCTGCTGACCCGCGACCACGTCGCGCGCAAGATCATGAAAGAGGTGCGCGAGGGCCGCGGCAGCCCGCACGGCGGCGTGTTCCTGGACATCGCCTGGATCAAGGAGCGCCTGTCCGGCGGCGCCGAGCACATCAAGAAGAAGCTGCCCAGCATGTATCACCAGTTCAAGCAGCTGGCCGATATCGACATCACCGCGGTGCCGATGGAGGTCGGACCGACGACCCACTACATCATGGGCGGCGTGCGCGTCGACGGCGATACGCAGATGTCGACGGTGCCGGGGCTGTTCGCGGCGGGCGAGTGCGCGGCCGGGTTGCACGGCGCGAACCGGCTGGGCGGTAACTCGCTGTCCGACCTGCTGGTGTTCGGCAAGCGGGCAGGGGAGCACGCGGCGAAGTTCGCGAAGGACCGCGGCGCGGTGACGATCGACGAGTCCCAGGTCGCGGCGGCGTCGCGCGCGGCGCTCGCGCCGTTCGAGCGGGGCGCGGTGGCGGCCGACGCGGAAGGCCCCTACAAGATCCAGTACGAGCTGCAGGACCTGATGCAGGACAACGTCGGCATCGTGCGCAACGAGGCCGATATGAAGAAGGCGCTCGACGGGATCCAGGGGCTGAAGGCGCGCGCCGCCAAGGTCGCCGTCGGTGGCAACCGCGAGTACAACCCGGGCTGGCACACGGCGCTGGACCTCGCGAACCTGCTGACGTGCTCCGAGGTGATCGCGATGTGCGCGATCGAGCGTAAGGAGAGCCGGGGCGGCCACTTCCGCGAGGATCACCAGGCGAAGGATCCGGCGTTCGAAAAGTTCAACTTCGTCGTGCGCAAGGGGGCGGGCGGGCGGCCCGAGCTGCGGCGCGAGACAATCCCGGCGATGCGTGACGATCTCAAGCAGGTCATCGAGGAGAACAAGTAGATGGCGTCCACGGCGACGTTCAAGATCTGGCGCGGTGAGAAGGGCCAGGGTGACTTCAAGAGCTACGAGGCGAAGATCGAAGAGGGCATGGTCGTCCTCGACGTCGTCCACCAGATCCAGGCCGAGCAGGCCAACGATCTGGCGGTGCGCTGGAACTGCAAGGCGGGAAAGTGCGGGTCGTGCTCGGCCGAGATCAACGGCATGCCGAAGCTGATGTGCATGACGCGGCTGTCGGACCTGGATCTCAACCAGCCGGTCACGGTGCAGCCGATGCACACGTTCCCGTCGATCCGCGACCTCGTGACGGACGTGTCCTGGAACTACCGCGTCAAGCAGGAGATCAAGCCGTTCAAGCCGCGCAAGCCGGACGCGCCCGACGGCACCTGGCGCATGCAGCAGGAAGACATCGAGCGCGTGCAGGAGTTCCGCAAGTGCATCGAGTGCTTCCTGTGCCAGGACGTCTGCCACGTGCTGCGCGACCACCACAAGCACGACGAGTTCATCGGCCCGCGCTTCCTTGTCCACACGGCGGCGCTGGAGATGCACCCGCTGGACACCGAGGACCGCATCCCCGAGCTGCGCAAGGCGTACGGTGTCGGCTACTGCAACATCACCAAGTGCTGCACGAAGGTCTGTCCGGAGAGCATCACGATCACGGACAACGCGATCATCCCGCTGAAGGAACGCGTGGTCGACCGCTACTACGATCCGATCAAGCGGCTGTTCAACATCGGCAAGAAGTAGGATCCGATCCGGTCCCGGCGAGGGTTAGGGAGAGGGGTTTGCAGCGGGTCGATCAGTCGGCGCCTCCGTCGTTCGCGTCCGCCGCCGCGTCGCCGGTGTTCGTTCCCGCGTCGCGCAGGATCGTGACCGCGTCCGTGTTCCCGTCGCCGCTGTAGATGCTCGTGTCTTGGTTGTAGGGGATCGTGAAGTGCGAATTGCCCATGATCGGAAATTCTTTGCAGTATCCGATGCCGTTTGGTGGGTCGAACTCTAGATGAACCATCATTGGATCGCGGTCGTACAGTACGACCAGGACGTCGTAGGTGCCGGGCGCGCGCGCTGT
>DATMZL010000819.1:0-4244 GCA_035607075.1 Polyangia bacterium | reverse complement strand
CCCCGCACCCGCTTTGGAGGTCCCTCGATGCGGTCTCGGTTCTTAGTCTGCGTCGCTCTCGCTGGTTTCGCGCTCGCCAACGAACGCTCGCTCGTCGCTCACGCAGCGCCGAAGAAGAAGAGCGATGACTCCGAAGACAAGACGGGCATCGGCAAGACGCTGCAGTGGGAAGACAAGGTGATGGGGCCGGACGACAAGAAGTCCGAGCTCGACAAGATTCGCCGCGCGCAGGAGATCAACAAGGCCGCCGCCGAAAAAGCAGAGAAGGAAAAAGCGGCGAACGCCGCGCGCGAGGCGAAAGAGAAGGAAGCCGCGGCGAAGGCGGGACCGACGACGCAGAAGCGCGGCGGTGAGGTCGCGCTGCCGACGCTCCCCGACGAGGGCGACAAGAACAAGGTCAAGCACACCGAGGTCTCGCCGAAGCTGGAGACCGAAGCGGCGAAGGCGCCGCCACCCGTGCTGAAGCCGGCCGACGACAAGTTCATCGACAAGCTGCTGAAGGAAGAAGGCGGCTCGAAGCGTAAGCGCGCGTCGGCCTCCGAGGACAAGGCGCTTGTCGACATGCTCGCGACGGAGAAGCCCGCCAAGGCCGCCGGCAAGAAGGGGAAAAAAGACGGCGTCGACGATCTGCTGAGCGACGCCGACAAGGCCGCGCCGATGCCCGAGACGAAGGTCAAGCACGAGACGCCCGAGTGGGCGAAGCCGGAGATTCGCGAGTCGGCGCCCGCGCCGACGGCGGTCGCGGCGCCGAAGCCCGTGAAGCGCGACGACGGCATCATTCGCGTCGTGCAGGGCGCGGCCGGATCGCAGCAGCCGGGCGCTCGCCCTGCCGTCGCGACGACGAGCAACACGCGCACGCCGGCGCCGCCGCCGGGCGCGGGCGTCCGCAAGCAGACGGCCGCCGTGAACTCGCGCCCCGGCGAATGGGCGGATCCGTTCTCCGATCCGTCGCCGCGCAAGCCGGCCAAGCAGGTCGCTGCGAAGCGCGTCGTCGACGAAGAAGAGGATGACTTCCGGCCGGCGGCGCGCAAGACGGCTGCGGCCGCTCCGCCGCCCGCGAAGCGAGCTGCCAGCCGCGGCGGCGATTGGGACGATCCCTTCTCGGACACGAACAGCAAGACGACCGGCACGCGCCGCGCGGCCCCCGCCGCCGAGCCGAGCAAGCCCGCGAAGGCGCCCGCGCGCCGCGGCGGTGGCGGCGGTGGCGGAAAGTGGGACGACCCGTTCACGTCGAATGACAGCGCTCCGGCTGCGAAGCCGGCCGGAAAATCGGCGGCCCGGCCGGTCGTGGCGTCGCGCGAGCCGGCGCCCAAGCACGAGGTGAAGAAGGCCGCCGCACCTGCCCCGGCGGCACACAAGACGGTGGCGGCCTCCGACGACGGAGCCGGCAAGGGGCAAGCGCAGGGGCGTTGGGGCATTCTGAAGAAGCGTCGCTGAGCTTCTCTCGAAATTTTCGTTTCGTTGCGGCCGCCGAGTGCGGCTTTTTTTATGCCCGGAGATCGGGCCCCGCCCTGCCTCGGCGCGCGCGAGCTCGAGCTCGCGCGCCGTATCGCCGCGCTGGACAACGACGGCCCCATGCTCAGCTTCGGCTGGAGGCTGTGATGCACGCGCAAACGGTTGAGACGCACGGGGGCCGGGCGCTGATGGCGCTGATGGTCGTTCTGATGATCCTGACGGCTGTCTCGCTGTTGATGGTGTTCCGCCCGCGACGGCAGAGCTCGTTCAGCGAGGCCGGCGGTTACGGGCCCGGTCACGGCAGCGAGAGCCTGATGTTCGGCGCGTCGCCGCGAAAAGGCGCCGCTAGGTAGGCACCAGCTCGTAGATCGCCGCCGCCGAAGGCGGCAGCAGCAGCGCGCCCGCCGCGACATCATCGGGACTCGCAGCAGCTTCGGTCGCGAGCACCAGCCGCCACGTCCCGGGCGGAAGCCGGATGCGGGCGGGCGCGTCGCCGAGATTGGCGCACGTGAACGTCGCCGCGCCGCCGACGTCGCTGCGCATGATCGTCAGCCAGCGCCCCGCCTCGTCGTGCTCGACGCGGGCGAGATCCTTGCGACCGTTGCGCAGCGGCGCGAGCCGCGCGCGCGCCGCGATCAAGTCACGATAGAACGCCAGCATGTCGGCGTGGGGCGCGCGATCGATCGACGCCCAGCGCAGCTTGCACGCGAGGAACGTCTTCTCGGCCTGGGGATCGGCCCACGCGCCCATGTCCGCGCCTTCGTCCAGCAGGTGCAGGTATTCGGCGTGGCGCCCTTCGCGGACGGCCTTCGCCAGCGCCTCGTCGCCGTGGCTGGTGAAGTAGTCGAACGGCGCCGCCTCCGCGTACTCCTCGCCCTGGAACAGCAAGGGCAGCGCCGGCGTCGAGAACAGCACCGTCGCGGCGACCTTCTGGCGGGCGTGCCCGGCGACCTGCGCCAGGCGCTGGCCCTGGTAGGCGTTCGCGACCTGATCATGATTCTGGATGAACGAGACGAAGCGATCCCCCATGTCACCGACGGCCGGCGCGCCGTGCCGGCGCCGCCGGTGCGGCGCGTGCTGCCCGTCGTAGACGAAGCTGGCCGTGATCGCCTTGCCGATGTCGGCGACGCGTCCGAAGTCGGCGAAGTACCCGCGCCGGTTGCCGGTCACGATCGCGTGCAGCGCGTGGTGAAAATCGTCGCTCCACTGCGCGTCGAGACCGAGCCCGCCGACCTCCTTGGGCCGGATCACGCGCGGGTCGTTGAGATCGCTCTCGGCGATCAGCCAGGCGTCGCGCCCAAGGCGCGCGGCCTCGGCACGGAACGCGTCGGCGATCTCCTGCAGGATCGGCCGCGCCGAGAAGTCGTGGATGCCCTGGATCGCGTCCAGCCGCAGGCCGTCGGCGTGATACTCGGTCAGCCAGGTGAGCGCGTTGTCGACGAAGAAGCGCCGCACCTGATCGCTCTCTGGCCCGTCGAAGTTCAGCGCGTCGCCCCACGGCGTACGGTATCGGTTCGTGAAGTACGGGCCGTAGTCGCCCAGGTAGTTCCCTTCGGGACCGAGGTGGTTGTAGACGACGTCGATGATCAGCGCGAGCCCGTGCGCGTGGCACGCGTCGGCGAGCCGCCGCAGACCGTCCGGCCCGCCGTACGCCGTGTGGGGCGCGTACAGATAGACGCCGTCGTAGCCCCAGTTGCGATCGCCCGGGAACGCCGCGACGGGCATCAGCTCGACGGCGGTGACGCCGAGATCGCGCAGGTACGGGAGGCGCGCCGCCACGCCGGCGAACGTCCCCTCGGGCGAGAACGTGCCGACGTGAAGCTCGTAGATGACGAGGTCGGCGCGCGGCACGCCCCGCCAGGCGTCGTCGGTCCACGCGAAGCTGTCGGCGGGCGCGACGATGCGCGACGGCGCGTGGACGCCGTTCGGCTGGTGGCGCGACACCGGATCGGGGCGCGCGCCGACGTCAGGCAGCACGTACGCGTAGTCGCTGCCGGGCGCCGCCACCGCCGCGTCGACGCGCGCCGTGAACACGCCGTCGCCGTCGCGGTCCATCGGGATCTCGGCGCGGGTTTCACCGCCGGCGCCGACGATGCGCACCGACAGCGCGCGCCGGCGCGGCGCCCAGACGGCGAAGCTGACCGCCCCGTCGGCCCCGACGTTCGCTCCCCGTTCCAGCCGCCAGGTCATGACGGGCATGATAAGGCCTCATCCGCTTTACTCCACCGGCGGTGTCGGCGAAGCTGAAGGTGGATGGCAGCCTCCGCGTCCCGCGCGTTCGCGCGCCACGATCCACGCCAGGCGCGATTCCGCCTTGTCATCGCCCTCGGGGTGGGCCTCATCGTCGCGCTGCTGGTCCCGAAGCGTTTCGGCGCCGCCTTGCGCCTGGTCGCCGGCTGGGACGCGGCCGCGTTCATCATGGGCGCCCTCTCCTGGTCGGTCATCTTCCGCGCCGGCTCCGATCCCATGCGCACGCGCCGCCACGCCGGCAACGACGACCCCGGCCGCCGCGTCGTCTGGGTGATCGCCATCCTCGCCAGCGGCTTCAGCCTGTTCGCCACGGCCGTCATCCTGCGCAGCGCGCGCACCTGTCCGATCGAGTGGCGCCCCGCGTTCATCATCCTGTGCATGGCCGCGGTCGTGACGGCGTGGGCCCTCACGCACACGGCGTACACGCTCCGCTACGCGCACCTCTATTACCGCGACGACGGTGACGGCGAAGGCGGCCTGGCATTCCCCGGCGAAGGAAAGCCCGCCTACCTCGACTTCGCCTACTTCGCCTTCACGCT
>DATMZL010001666.1:0-2580 GCA_035607075.1 Polyangia bacterium | reverse complement strand
GCCCAACCGATACCGCCGCATCTTTCTGGGGCTGGCGAACGACCAACTGGACGAGGACGGCGAGCCGCTGGAGCCCGGCGCCAAGAACTACCTCGAGCTGTACGGCATCCCGCCGTCGCTTTCGGTGCTGCGCGCGCGCTTCGTCCAGGACGAAGAACATCCCTGCCACGACCAGGAGAGCGCCGACGCGATCGACGCCGTCGAGACCGTCACCTATGTCGCGCCCGCCGACATCAAGAAGGACGAGCGCCGGCTGGCGAAGGTTCGCGACGAGGTGGAGAAGGCGCGGAAGAAGGCGCACCTCGCGACGCTCGACGAGCTGGCCGAGAAGCAGCCGGCGATGGCGCCGAAGGTGAAGATGCTCGCGCGTCGCGCCGCCGAGAAGCCTGCGATGGCGGCGGTCGAGCGCCGCCTCACCTGCGAGGGCCTGCTGGGCCGCGGGAAGGTCAAGCACACGACCGGCATCTACGACGACGCCATGCGCCTGGCGGTTCGGGGCTTCCAGCAGAAGCACATGATCTACGAGGCGAACTACCTGCGCCGCAAGACGGTCGACGCGCTGGCGCGGCCGCTGATCGACAACGACTACGACGACCTGACGCGCGCGATTCGCGAGCGCGTCGTCTCGGCGGCGGCGATCCTCGAAGACGGGTCGGCGTCGAAGAATTCGCGCAACCTTGTCGACGAGTACCTGAAGACGGCGCTCGATCAGTTGCAGCTCACCGATGGCGCGGCGGCGCTCGCGTTCTTCAAGCGGCATCCGCCCACCGAGTTCAAGCGCTTCCGCGCCGCGATCAAGTTGCCCGCGCGGCCCGACTACTACTCCGACAACATGGACCTGTCGATCGTCGTCGATCGCGGCGACGTCTGGTACGACCTGCCGTTCACGCCCGAGGGCCACTACAAGCCGCAGCCGCGCAAGAAGTTCCCGTCCCTGACGCTGTACACGAAGGCGGGCGGCAAGCAGATCGCGCTCGCGAAATGGCGGACGACGATCGGCGGCTGGCGGTCGGAGCAGGCGGGCAACGGCTACGAGTACTTCCGTTACAAGCAGTCGGACGTCGGGCCGCGCGTGATCCGGAACGTCGTCTCGGGACCGGTCTGGATCGCGCCCGCATCGACGCCGATCCGCTCGCTGACGAAGGGCAAGACCGTCAACGGGAAATGGCAGCGCGTCGTCAACTACGACGAGCTCGGTCCGGGCTACCTGTCGGCGTACGGTTTGATCGCCGGCTACTTCGTCGTCCCCGGCCAGAACGGACGCAACGACTGGGATAACGGCGTGCGCGCGCACGGGTCGTCGGACTACCTGTCGATCTACAGCGCCAACGGGTTCTCGCACGGCTGCCACCGGCTGCCGAACCACATCGCGATCCGGATGTATTCGTTCATCCTCCAGCATCGGCCCATGACGATCGTCGGCGACAAGTCGATGAACTTCGCGCGCCAGTTCCTGTCCAAGGAGACCGCGTTCGAGATCCGGCTGCCGTCGCGCGGCTACTACTACGTGCTCGAACCGCCGCTGCCGGTCAACGTTCTGGAAGGCGAGATCAAGGGCGATCAGAAGAAGCCGATCGCCGGTTACGTTCCGACGCCGTGGGGGAAGTATCCGCCCGGCTTGCCCGTGCCGCCCGCGCCGGATTCGGCGGAAGCGAAGGCGGGCGGGGGAGGGGGCGAATGAAGCGCCGCGCGCGATTCACGGTCGCGGCGCTCGCGGTCGCGATCGGGGCGATTGCGTTCGCGATGGTCGCGGTGGCCGAGGACGCCGTTGCGCCCGCAGCGGGGGCGGCGCCCGCGCCGGCTCCGCCCAAGCCGCAGAGCGCGAACGTGCGGATCGTGTTCACGGTGCTGCCGTCGACGAAGAAGGCGACGGTGTTCTGGGGGAAGAAGAAGCTGGGCGCGATCGCTCCCCACGCGCCGCTGATCGTCCAGCGCCCGCGCGACTCGGGGCCGCTGGACGTCGTCGTGCGCGCCGAAGGGTGCGTCCCGGTGCAGACGCGCGCGTACACGTTCGAGGACAGCAAGGTCGCCGTGAAGGTGACGCCGAACGATCAGAAGAACACGTTGCTCGGCTACCGCGAGGAGGTTCCCGCGGATGGCGGCGCGCCCGCAGGCAATCCGGACGGCGGCGCGTTTTTTTCTCGATAGCGTTTGATCGCTCGTCAGATCCCTGGCGGCGCTATTTCAAAAAAGCAGTCGATCGAGTATTAACAAGGTGAGTGAAGAAACCTCATCGCGTGCTCGTTCTCTTCGACACGGACGGCGAGCCGCCGGCGTCGCAGGACTGGAAGAAGCAGATCGAGTCAGGCGACGAGGCTGAGTTTGACGTCGCGCGCGCCCTGATCGCGAAGGGCCACGAGGTTCGTCTGTTCGGTTTTCGCGACAACGTCGATCACCTGACGGCCGGGCTGCGGGCCGCGCCCGCCGATGTCGTCTTCAACCTCGCGGAGGGCTTCGCTGGCAAGTCGGGCCTCGACTACAGCGTCGCGGCCGTGATCGAGATGCTCGGCCTGCCGTACACCGGCGCGTCGTCCGAAGGGCTGATGCTCGCGCGCGACAAGGCGCTGACCAAGAAGGTGT
>DATMZL010001614.1:0-3162 GCA_035607075.1 Polyangia bacterium | reverse complement strand
GTCGGGACAGTGCTCGCCGACGATCCCGAGCTGCGGGTGCGCCTCGCCTCCGGGCGGAGCCCGCAGCCGATCGTCGTGGACAGCCGCGTGCGCACGCCCCTCCACGCGAAGCTTCTCGGCCAGCCTGGACGACCCGCGTGGATCGCGGCCGCGCCTCGCAGCCTCGACGACGGCGATCGCGACGGCAGTGACGACAGGCGCGCGCGTATCGAAGCGCAGGGGTGCCGGATTCTCGAGTGCGCCCCGCTGCCGAACGGGTGGGTCGACTTGCACGCGCTCTTGGGACGCCTCGCGATCGAGGGCGTCGAGGACGTCATGGTCGAAGGGGGAGCGCGCATCATCACCAGCTTCCTCGAAGCACGGCTCGTCGACTACGCTCTCGTCACCATCGCGCCTCAGTTTCTGGGCGGGCTGTCCGCGGTCGGCCCGACGGCGCGTCCCGGGATCCCCACCGCGGTCGCCAACCTGACGACCTGGGCCAGCTACCGCCTGGGCGACGATCTCGTGCTCGGCGGCGAGCTCACCTGGCCGCCCTCCCCGTCCCCGGCCACATCCACATCCACGTCCACGTCCCGATGACGCGCCGGATCCAGTTGCAGTTCACGGCGCCGGGACGGATCGCTTTCGTCGAAGACGCGCTCGAGGCGCCGCCGCCGGGTCACGCTCTGGTGCGAACGCTGACGTCCGCCATCAGCGCCGGCTCCGAGCTGCTCGCATTTCGCGGTCAGCTGGCGTCGGACACGCCGCTCGACGAGACGTTGAGCGCGCTCGGGCGCGCGACGTTCGCCTATCCGTTTCCCTATGGCTACGCCTCCGTCGGCGAGGTGGCCGCGCTTGGCAGCGGCGTGGATCCGACCTGGGCTGGCCGGCGCGTCTTCGCGTTCGAACCGCACGCGACGATGTTCATCGCACCGGTCGCAGATCTCCTGCCCGTGCCCGACGGTCTGGACGCTGACCGCGCCGTGCTGCTGGCCCAGATGGAAACGGCGATCAACCTGGTGCTCGACGGCGCGCCCCTCCACGGGGAGAACGTGCTGGCGATCGGCCTCGGCACCGTCGGTCTGCTCACGACCGCGCTCCTGTCCCGTTTTCCGCTGGCGGTGCTGGCGATCTCCGATCCGCAATCGCGGCGTACGCAAGCCGCCCGCGCCCTCGCGGCGCGCCCGATCGTAGAGGGCGCCGACGATATCCGGCGCGCGTTCGGCGCGCGGGGGGCCGACCTCGTGTACGAGCTGTCGGGGAACCCCGAAGCGCTGGACGACGCGATCGCGGCGGCCGGACACGAAGCGCGTCTCGTTGTCGGGTCCTGGTACGGGAGCAAGCGCGCCCGCGTCGACCTCGGCGACCGCTTCCACCGCCGGCGGCTGAAGATCTTGAGCAGCCAGGTCAGCCACATCGGCGCCGCGTTATCCGCCCGCTGGGATCGGCAGCGACGGTTCGACGCGGCCTGGAGGGCCCTCGCCGACATCGACACGCTGCCCCTCGTCAGTCACCGCGTCCCCTTCAAGGAGGCGCAGGCCGCGTACGAGCTTCTCGATCGCAACGCTGGGGACGTGTTGCAGGTGCTGCTGGACCACAGACACTAGAAGGAGGAACGAAGATGGCGCACGCATACACCGTCGGTCTCCTGCGCGCTTTCGTCGCTGAGCATCGCCTCATCGGCGGCGACTGGGGCAAAGAGAACGAGCGTCATTCGCATCCCTATCGCATCGAGGTCGTCTTCGAAGGTGACGCGCTGGACGCGCACGGATACCTGATCGACATCTCGGTGATCGAGCCGCGCCTCGATGCGCTCTGCGCGCGCTATCGGGGGAGCATGCTCAACGATCTGCCCGAGTTCGCGGGCAAGAATCCCGGAATCGAGCAGTTCGCGAGCATTTTTGCCGAGCGGTTGGCTCCGGATCTCGCGCGGTCGCCGGTGCGGGCGCTGACCATCAAGGTCTGGGAAAGCGACACCGCTTACGCCACCTGCCGGCGTCCCGTCGGCTAACCGGCACCCAGTCTTCGAGAGGCGGGATGCGCATCGCGTTCGTGATCTACGGCGGTCTGGACCAGATCTCGGGCGGCTTCATCTACGACCGTTCGCTGGTGAGCGCGCTTCGAACGTGCGGCCACGAAGTGGACGTCATCAGCTTACCGTCGGAGGGGTACTTCCGCGCCGTCGCGCGCAGCCTCGGTTTCGGCCGCTCCCCGCGCGGGTCGGGCGAGGCGAACTACGACGCGGTCATTCAGGACGAGCTCGTGCATCCCTCCGTCTTCCGCGCCAACCGCCGGCGCGGCGGCGGACCGCGCGGCCGATCGCTGATCGCTCTCGTGCACAACCTTCGCAGCCAGCAGCCGAGCGAGGCGCTGGCCGGGTTCAAGGCCCGCGTGGAGCGGCGTTACCTCGACAGCGTCGACGGGTTGATCTGCGTGTGCGCCGGCACCCTGGCCGACGCGCGTGCCCTCGGCGGGGATCGCCTCCCGGCGGTCGTGATCCATCCGGGCCGGGACCACGTCACACCGGACGTCGACGCCGCCCTCATCGAAGAGCGCAGTCGCCTGCCGGGTCCCTTGCGCGTGCTGTACGCGGCAGCGGTGCGACGGCAGAAGGGGCTTCATCGCCTGCTCGATGCGCTGGCGCGAATCCCGGACCGGGCATTCACGCTCGACGTCGTCGGGCGCGTGACCTCGCCACGCTATGCGCGCGCGATCCGACGCCAGGTGACGGCGCTGGGCCTCGAGGGGCAGGTCAGATTCCACGGCGAGCGTACCGGCGCCGAGCTCTGGGCGCTGTTCCGTCGCAGCCAGGTCCTGGCGCTGCCGTCCGACCGCGAGGCCTATTCGCTCTCGTGCCTGGAGGCGCTCGGGTTTGGGTTGCCCGTGCTCGCTCCGTCAGCGGGCGGCATGAGCGAGATGGTCAGGCCGCACCGCGAGGGTTTCCTCCTCGATCCCCACGACATCGATGCCTGGGCGCGCGCGTTGCGCACGCTCGGCGAGGACCGAGGCGCCCTGCGCACGATCTCGGCCGCGGCCTTGGCGCGCTACCGCGCCCACTCCACCTGGCGCGAAGCGGCCACAGCCGCGGCTGCGTTCATCGCAGCGCCGTCGCGGGCCGCGGATGTGCAGACGATCGCCGCGCAGTCGCGATGAACCAGTCCCGCGCGAAGAAAATCAACGTCG
>DATMZL010000699.1:0-3121 GCA_035607075.1 Polyangia bacterium | reverse complement strand
TGCTGCTCAGCAAGGGCCTGATCCGGATCCCGCTGACGCTGCCCGCGAATCGCGACTACGACGTCAAGATCGTGCTGAATCCGTACGCCAGCACGGGCGCGAACCCGCCGCAGAACACGACCATCGCGCCCACCGCGACGCCGGAGCTGTCGTTCTACCGGCGGCCGCTGCTGTCGGCGAACACGCGCTTCATCTCCGCCGTCATGTGGGACGGCCGCGAGGCGACGGTCAGCCCCGTCCCGGCCAATCCGCGCGACGTCGACGGGAGCGGCATCCAGGCGTCGCAAGCCGACGCGCCCGTGCGGATCAACATGCTGACGCAGGCCAACGACGCGACCCGCGGGCACGCGCAAGGCGCGCGCGATCTCACCGACGCCGAGCGCGCTGCGATCGCGGACTTCCAGATGAACCTGGTTGTCGCGCAGGAACGCGACAACGTCGTCGGCGCGCTGAACCTGGCGGGCGCTACTGGCGGCCCGCAGGCGCTGCGGACGCAGAACAGCTTCTTCGGCATCAACGATTCACACGGCGGCAACCCGTTCGGCACCGCGTTCAACCAGAGCGCGATGACGGTCTACGCGGCGTGGGCAGGCCTGTCGGGCGGCACGGTGAACGACCGCCGTGCGTCGATCGCGCGCGGCGAGGTGGTCTTCAACACGAAGACGATCCGCATCACCGGTGTGCGCGGCGTGAACGACGCCCTGCAGGGCAACGTGAACGCGACGCTGAACGGGACCTGCACGACCTGTCACTCGCACCCGAACGTGGGCAACCACACCGACATCCTTCCGCTCGACGTCGGCATCAGCAATCCCGCCGAGGGCGACAACGTGCTGCCGGTGTTCCGGGTGACCTGCCGCGCGACCGGCGTGGCCGAGGAGGTCACCGATCTCGGGCGCGCGATGATCACCGGCAAGTGCGCGGATCTCTCGAAGATGAAGGGGCCGACGCTGCGTGCGCTGTCGGCGCGCGCGCCTTACTTCCACAATGGCGCGGCCGATTCGATCGACGAGGTCATCTCGTTCTACGACCGCCGCTTCCACATCGGGTTCACCACGCAGGAGGTCGCCGACCTCAAGGCGTTCCTGCAGGTGCTGTGATCCGATTTGAATCGGGAACCCTGAAAGGGTTCCCGAACCCTCCCGCGATGATGCGCGGCGAGCAAAGCTCGCCGGCTCCTCACGCGATTAGATGTAGAAAACGCGAAGAGCGGCCCGGCGCAAACTTCCGCGTCGCCGGGCCGCTCAGCGCGCCGGCGCGCACGCCGGGTCGTTCGCGGTCGCGCAGCCGACGCATTCGATCGCGACGTTCTCGCCCGCCTCGTCGCACCAGTCGGCGCCGCGGACGATGTCGAGGACGTAGCCCGCGCAGGACGCGCCGCCCGGGGTCAGCCGCCAGCAGGGCGGCGCCGCGGTGTCGCAGCTCGGTAGCAATGCCGTCGTCCGGCTTCCGTCGGAGCCGAGGAGACGATCCTCGAAGACGCAGTCGGCCTGCAGACCCGGCGTGTCGGGATCGATGTCGCGCACGTTCGTCGCACAGGGCGGCTGCAGCAAGGCACTGATGCTTCCTACGAGCTGCTGCAGCGCGACCGCCAGCTGACCCTGACACAGATCCAACAGCACGCCGTTCGCGCCGAACTGGTCGACGAAAGCGGTCAAACGGCCGGCGGCGCCCGACGCGCAGCTCTGCGGCACGATCGCTGAGGCCAGCGTCTGGGAGGGATCGGCCTTGAGGCCGCGGATGCTCGCCGCGAGATCCGAAACCGACTGCGCCGACGCGTCGTCACCGGCACCGATCACGACGACCATCAGGTAGGCGTCGGCACGCAGAAAGCCCTCCCATCCCGGACGCGGCGGCGCGGCCAGCGCGTCGGCGGCGGCCGCCAGCGGCTGGGCGGGCGCGCAGTTCGTCGCGCCGAGATCGGCGAGGCACCCGATCTCGTCCGCGAGCGTGCCCGAGTAGTTCGTCTGCGTCTCGCACCATTCGGCGCGCAGGAACTGCTCGCTGGCGCTGAGGCCGCACGCCGCGCCGCGCGTGCTCTGGTCGCATCGACCCGCGCGGACGACGCCGACGTGCAACGACGCCGGGCCCCGCGCCGGCAGAGCCTCCAGGACCGAGGCCATGTCGGCGAATCCCGTCGCCAGCGTGGCGGCGAACGGCGCGATCGCCGGCGTGTCGTCGACGACAAACAGCAGATCGATTTTCCGGTTGACGGTCTGCTGATAAATTTTTCGCCAGGACACCTGCGAACCGCAGCTCCCGTCCTCGCACGGAGCCGGCCGCGATCCGTCGCAGCCGGCCGCCACGACGGCCAGCGCGAGGCTCGACGCGATCGCGCGCAGCGTGGTCGTCATGCGTCGCGCCGGATCCGCAGCAAACCGCGCGCCCGGAGAGAGGCGCCGGAAGTCACCAGCCATGCGTCGCTCCGCCGCCAACCGCGTTGGCGTCGATCGCTACCTGATTGCCGCCGTCGTCAGCGATGGCCGCCGTGACAGGCGCCGCCGGCGCCGTGTCCACCGCCGCCGAATCCTGGCCCATGGAATCCGCGACCGGCGTGGCCGCCGGTGCGCGGACTGTTTCCGGTCCCGGGACGCGTGGGGTCGGGGAACAGCGCGCGCAGCCAGGCCGGACCGGGCGGCGGCGGCTTGGGCGTCGGCGTCTGAAAATTCGACCACGCCGGACGTGGCGCCGGTGCCGACGCGGGCGGCGGCGTCGCCAAGTTGAGATTGACCGGCTTCATCGACGCGAGGCGCGCCGGCGCCGGTACCGAGGCCGGTCCCGGAACTGCCACCGTCAACGCGACCCAGAAACCGATCGCCGCACCCACGCCTCCAGCGTACCCTGCGCGCCCGGCAGGTCAATGGGGTGGGGGCAGGCTGAATCGGTCTGATAGGTTCGGCGTGTGCTGCTCGTCGACTTCCACCCGGGGCGGTTCGTCCTCGCCGCGCTGGCGGGTCTGCTGACCGGCGTCGCGAAGACCGGGCTTCCAGGATTCGGGATCCTCGCGGTGCCGCTGATGGTGCTGGCGGTCGGCGACGCGCGGCACTCGGCGGGTTGGCTGCTGCCGCTGCTGTGCCTCGCGGATCTGTTCGCGATCGCGACGTATCGGCGGCACGCGCAG
>DATMZL010001642.1:0-4057 GCA_035607075.1 Polyangia bacterium | reverse complement strand
GTTTCCGACGCGGACCGTGGACGCCTGGGATCTGGCGGCGAACCTCTGCGGCATCGTGCTCGGGGGCGTGATCGCGACGCGGCTCACGCGCGCTGCGCACCGTTAGGGGTTATGCTGCGGGCATGGCCGCGCCCCGCGCGCCGGCGATCCTTCTCCTCTCCGTCATCGTCTCTGCGGGATTGTTGCGCGCGTCCGCCGCGCGCGCCGACGAGGAACCGCCGCCGAGAGAGGACGTCGAGGAGGCCGCGGCGGCCGCGGTCGCGTTCCCCGACCAGCGCTTCGGACCGCGCTACGTCATCGACGAGGTCCTCGTAAAAGGGAACTCGAAGACCGAACGGTCGATCATCGTCGCCGAAGCCGCCGCTCTCGGCCTCGTGCAGGGCGCCGCGGTCGACGCGTCCGACCCGCGTGTCGAGGCGGTCCGCTACCGGCTGCTCGCGCTTGGTTACTTCCTGGACGTGCGGCTGTCCGTCACGCGCGGGGCCAGCCGGGGCGGCGTCGTCCTGGTCGTCGAAGTCGAGGAACGCGGCACGCTGGTTATCAACGAGCTGTTCCCGAGCACCAGCGCGGCGACGGCGTTCTGGGGCGGCACGGACATCTCCGAGACGAACTTCCTCGGCCGCGGGATCAACCTGGGCGGCGGCTTCGTGGGGTCGACGACGCCGGTCGTGGCCGGCGCGCACGCCGGCCTGGGGCTGCGGCTGCGCGCGGCGGTGCCGCCCATCGGCGGCCCTTACGGCCTCAGTCTGGCCGTCACCGGCCTTTACAACGACGGCAGCGAGTTCTACCGCGTGAGCGGCGCGGACGACGATCCCGATCCCAAGAACTTCATCGCAACGCGCGTCAAGCGCGCGGGCGGCATCGTCGGCGTCGGCAAGGACTTCCGCTCTCGCGTGCACCTCCGCCTGGATTTTCGCGAGGAAGCCCTGAAGGCGCAGCTGCCGACCAGCCCGTCGATGATGCCGGTCGACTTCATGATCAAGGACGGCAGCAGCCGCGTCGGCAGCGTCACGGCCAGCGCCGAGTTCGACACCCGATCGGATCCGATCCTGCCGCGCTCCGGGATGCGCGTCGCGCTGGCGCTGGAGGCGGCGAGCGGCCTGGTCGGTTCCAGCTACGACTACGTGAAGACGACGATCGAGGGGGCGTTCTACCGGCCAATGCCGCGCGGACACGCGCTGGGGTTTCACCTGTTCGTGGGCGGGATCGCGGGCGATGCGCCGTACTTCGACCGGTTCTTCATCGGCGATCTCAACCTGCTGCTGCCGCGGCGCGCGCTGGGCATCAACTTCTCGACGCTGCCGTCGCGAAACCTGCTGGACACGAGCATCGCGCACCACCGCTACGATCAGTACGCGGCGCGCGCCCTGGTCGAATACGCGATCCCGATCTGGCGGCGGCGCGGGTTCATCTACGGCGGCGATGCGTTCATCGGCGTGGGGCTGCTGGGCGTCGCCAGCCCGGGCGATTTCATCCCGCCGGGCGAATCGGGGCTGCGCAGTCTGCCCATCGATCTGACGGGCGATCTGGGCTTGCGCCTGGATACCTACGTCGGGATCTTCACGATCTCGATCGCAAACGCGCTCAGCCGCACCTCGTTCTGATGGCGCGCCGATGACCCGTTCGCGAGCCTTGTTGATCGCCGTGCTGGTTGCGGCCGGCCCGGCGCTGCTCGGTGCGACGGCGCGCGCCGACAGCCCGCTTCCGCAGCGAACCACCGGCCTGGCCGTGAAGGGCGGGCAGCTGCTGATCAGCGTCGGACTACAAGATTTGTTCGGTCCGGCCGAGCGCCAGCACCTGACGTCGGGTTTCTCGACGCGTATCCTGATCCGCGTCGCGTTGCAGGACGCGACGGTCGAAGAGGGCGAGCCGCTCGCGCTGGCGGTGCAGCGCGCGGAGATCGTCTACGACATCTGGGACGAACGGTTCAGCGTGCGCGTGACGCGCGGCCTGGGCGCCGAGCTGCGCGCGATCGCGCCGACGGCCGAGGAGGCGATCTGGCGGGCCACCGCGCTCTGGCAGTTCCCGATCGCCGACACGAGCCGGTTGCCGCCGGGTGGCCGCTACGTCGTGCTGGTGCGGGGCGATCTGAATCCGATCTCGGAGGACCTGCTGAAGGACGTGCGGCGCTGGCTGGTCCAGCCGGCGCGCGGGCAGCGGCGACTGGGCGCGGGCGACAGCTTCTTCGGATCGTTCGTGAGCATCTTCGTCAACCCGCGCATCGAGGACAGCGAGCGGCAGGTGCGCTTCGTGTCGCAGCCGTTCGCGCTACCCGCCCCGCTGCCGCCGGCGCCGCCGTTGCCGGTGACCCGCTCCGGCGCCGGCGCAGGAAAGGCCAGACCATGAAGCTGCCGCGTTTACCGGGCCGTTTCGAATGGAAGATCCTGGCGGCGATGTTCATCGTCGCCTCGCTGCCGCTGGGCGCGGCCGCGTACGTCATGTCGGTGACGCTCAGGTTGAGCCAGAACGCGACGGAAGGACATCAGGAGGCCGTGCGGCAGGCGCTGGGCGGCGCCGTCGACGTCTACAAGTCGTACTTCGCGCAGATGAAGGAGAACTTCCGCGATCGCGGCAACGAGATCGCGGCGGCGCACATCACGCGCGCGTCGGAGCTGGCCGACGTCCCCGACCTGCTGCGCGCCCGCATTCTCGAAGGCGATCGCGTCGTCGACGAGTGGGCGCAGCCGCCCGAAGTCCAGGAGCGGGCTCACGAAGCGCCGCCGACGCTCGTCGCGCTGCCGCCCGGACCCGCCGGCGTCGACGAGCCGCGCATCCTCGAGCTCACCTTCGGGATCTCGCGCGAGATCTACGCCAACTTCCTCGCGCTGCGCGAAGCGACGGAGAAAGAGCACGATCTCGATCGCGTGCTGCCGCTGATCCTGCCGCGCATCGTTCGCGGCCTGGGCATCGCGTTACTGGTCGTGCTCGCGCTGGCGACGCTGGTCGGCCTGGGCGTGGCGCGCCGTGCGACCGGGCGCGTGGCGGCGCTGCGCGACGCCGCGCTTCGGGTCGGCGCCGGCGATCTCAGCGTGCGCGTCGCGCCGCGCGGCAACGACGAGCTCGACGAGCTGGCGCGCACTTTCGACGTCATGGTGGCCGAGCTGGGCGACGCGCGCTCGCGGCTCGGGTATCTGCAGAAGGTGTCGGCGTGGCAGGAGGTGGCGCGGCGCCTGGCCCACGAGATCAAGAACCCGCTGACGCCGATCCAGCTGGCTGTGCAGGAGCTGGCGTCGAAGTACCGCGGCGACGACCCCGTGTACCGGCGCTTGCTCGCGACTGCGCAGGAGATCCTGAACGAGGAGGTGGGGGCGATTCGCCGGCTCGTGGACGACTTCTCGGCGTTCGCGAAGCTGCCCAAGGTCGAACCGGCGCCCGTCGATCTCTCGCAGGTGGTCGAGGACTTCGCGCGCGCGCACCCCGAGTGGCAAGAGTTCCTGCACGTCGATCGCAACGGACAGGTGGGCGCGCTGTGCGACCGGATGTTGCTGCGCAACGTGCTGGCGAATTTGGTCGAGAACGCGGTGCAGGCGGCCGAGGCGGCGGGCCGCAAACCGGAGATCCGGATCGCGGTCGCGCCCAGCGCCGCCGAGCGCGGCGCGCGCCTGACCGTCGACGACAACGGCCCCGGCGTGCCCGAGGACGCGCGCGAGCGCATCTTCGATCCCTACGTGACCACCAAGGAGAACGGGACCGGGCTGGGGCTGGCGATCGTGCGCAAGATCGTGCTCGACCACGGCGGCGACGTGCACGTCGACGACCAGGCGTCGCCGCTGGGCGGCGCGCGCTTCGTCGTCACGTTGCCGACCGCCGCGGGATCAAGACCAACTGGCCCGCGAGCTGCAGCCGCGGAAGACCGTCGTCGCTGACGGTGAGCGCGTCGCCCAGCACGGCGGCGGCGGAGGTCGCGAGGCGCGCCTCCAGACGGCCGTCGCGCACCCAGGCGCGAAGCACGCCGGCGTCGTCGACGGTCAGCGTCGTCGGATCCAGCGGCTCCTCGCTGCCGTCGGAGAGCGCGAGGTGCACGTTTCCTGCGTCGTCGACGCGCGCGGCGCGCGCG
>DATMZL010001258.1:0-9443 GCA_035607075.1 Polyangia bacterium | reverse complement strand
TACGCAGCGCCCGAGGCGCTGACCGGCGTGCGATCGGCGGCCGTCGATCTGTTCGCCCTCGGCGCCATGCTGTTCGAAGCCTGGAGCGGCGCGCCGCTGTTCGGGCGCGGGTTGCCCGCGGTACAGCGCATGCTGAGCGAGCCGGCGCCCGCGTTGTCGTCGATCCGCCCGGGTCTGGGCGACGGCTGGGACGCGCTGATCGCCAGGCTGCTCGCGGTTGATTCAGGTGAGCGGCCTGCCAGCGCGCGCGAGCTGCTGCGCGAGGTGATTCGCCTGTCGGCGGGCGCCGAAACGCCGGCGGAGGTGGACCTGGGCGTTCCTTATCCCGAGGGCGATCCGCTCGCCGGAATCTTCGTCGGCCGCCGCGCGGAGCGGACGGCGCTGCGCGCGACGCTCGATCGGCTGAGCGAGGGCGGCGTCCCGGTTTCGACGCTGGCGCTCGTCGGCGCGCCGGGGGCAGGGCGGCGCGCGCTTTTCGACGTCGTGTCGCGCGAGATCGCCGTGGCGGGCGCGGCCGGGACTGCGCCCGCCGTCCAGTTCTGGCGCGGGAGCTTCGACGCGCTCGCGGACTGGCTGCAGGTGGCCACGCGCGTCTCGCCGACGGCAGCCGCCGATCCGCAGCGCGCCGCCGACACGCGTCTGGCAGCCATCGCGGAGGCGCTGGAGTCGCGCGCGCGCGAGCAGCCCCTGTGCGTCTGGCTGGACGAGGGGCCGGCCGCGTCGACGTTCGCGGCCTGGGCGGCGGGGGCGCCGCCCACGGGACGCGTGCTGCTGGTCGTCGCAGCACGCGAGGCGATCGCGCGTCCCTTCGCCGACGCGCTCGCGCTCGAGAAGCTGACCGCCGACGACGTCGAGGCGCTGATCGCGGCGGCCGGAGACGTCGTCGTGCCGGCAGGTGCGGCGGCGGCGATCGCGGCGCAGTCGCAAGGCAACGCGGCGATCGTCGGCGTGCTCGCGCGCCGGTTGATCGCGAACCTGCGCGCGGGACGCGACGCCGGCGTGACGGCCGACGCGGGCGCCGATCTCGACGGGCTTCTCGAGCACGGGTATCGCGCGCTGACCGCGGACGCGCAGGCGCTGGTGCTCGCACTCGCGCTCGCGGACGGCGCGGGCGATCCGGGCGCGCTCGCCGAATTATCCGACGGCGCGGCGGCGGCGGCAGCGACGGATGGACGCGCCGCGGCCTGGTTGGAACTGACGCCGGACGGTGCGGTCCGTCTGCCCAGCGCCGCGCACCGGCGGGCAGCGCTCGCGACGGCAGGCTCCGCGCTTCGCACGCGCGTGGCGAACCGTGCGCTCGCGGTGCTCGGCGAAGACGATCCCCGGCGAGCGGACGCGTTCGTAGCTGCGGGCCGGCCGGGCGAAGCGGTGGCGACACTGCGGCAGACCGCGGCCGCGACGGCGCGCGCCGACGGTGGCTCCGCGCGCGCCGCGCTGCTCTACGAACGCGCGGCGGCGCTCGCGCCCGACGCGCTGGACGCGGCCGAACAGCTCGTGCTCGCGACGGGGCTCGGCCTGCTCGGCCGTTACGACGATGCCGCCGCGGCGTTGGAGCGCGCGCGGGGTGTCACGCGCGACGAGGCGACCCGCGCGGCGTGCGCCGAGCGCGAGGGCTGGCTGCGCGCGCGGCGCGGCGACACGGAGGGCGCGCGCCGCGCGCTGGAACGCGGGCTCGCGGAGATCGGCGGCGGAGCGCCGGCGATGGAGCTGCGCGCGCGCCTCGGCCGGCTGCTGGTTACGAGCGGGCGCTTTCGCGATGCGCTCGACGCTGTCGACCCGTTGTTTGTTGCGGATCCCGCGACTGACGCTCCGGCGACCGTGCGAGCGGTCGCAGGCGAAACAGCGGTGCTCGCCTACGCGTACCTCGGCCAGGCCGAGCGGGCTCGGGACGCGCTGGCGGCGCTCGAACGATCGGGCGCGATCGCCGACGGGCGCCGCGCGTATCTGGGCGCGTTGCTGGCGCAGCTCGCGGGCCGGGAAGCAGACGCGCTCGCCGGGTACCGGAGCGCGTACGATCTGGCCGCGCGCGACGGCGACGTGCACACCGTCGCCAGCGTCGCGCTGAATTTGGGCGCGCTGCTCGCCGAGCAGGGCCTTTACGGCGAGGCGCTGTCGGCCAGCGAGCGCGCCGTGCGCGAGCTCGGCCGGCTGGGCGCGGCCGCGGAGCTGGCGACCGCGCTGGTCAACGCCGCGAACATCTTCGTGCAGCTCGGCGATCTGCCCGCGGCGCGCCGCGCGCTCGAGCGCGCGCGCTCGCTGGCGACGGAGCGCAAGCTGACGCTCGCGCTCGCGGCGGCGACGTTCGTCGAGGGCGATCTCGCGCTGCGCACCGGCCAGCCAGCGGCGGCCACGTCGGTGTACCGCGCGGCCGCGGCCGCGTTCGTGGACGAGGGCCAGGAGCACCGCGCCGCGAGCGCGCTGTTCGCCGCCGCCGAGGCCGCCGCGCAGGCCGGCCAGGCGGGCGAGGGGCGCCGCTGGCTCGCCGAGGCGGACGCGCTCCGCGCCCCGGCCGACGACGACGCGGAGCGTGCCCGCGCCCTGGCCGCGCTCGGGCTGGCGGACGGCGGCGGGGAGCCCGTCCCGGCGGCCACGGATCGGCTGGACCGGCTAGCGCGGCGCGCGCGCGCGAGTCAGCGCCGCCCCCAGGCCTTGCGCCTCGCGGCGCTGGCGGCCCGCCTGGCGGAGCGCGCCGGCGCCGCGAACAAGTTGACCGACGTTCGGCGGTTCGCCCGCACCATCCTGGAGGAGATTCGAATGGCGACCCCCGGACATCACCGCGCGGGACTGGAGCGCGATCCGGACGCACTGTGGGCGCTGGATTCGGGCACCGCCCGATCGGGAGACGCCGCGGTCTCGGCGCGCGCGCTGGCGGCGGAGGGCCGGCTGCGGCGCCTGCTTCGCATCAACAAGCGCCTCAACAGCGAGCAGCGTCTGCCGCGCCTCCTGGAGATGATCGTCGACACGGTGATCGAGCTGACCGACGCGGAGCGCGGCTTCCTGCTGCTCGAGGACGAGCCCGGGCAGCTGGAGGTGAAGGTGGCGCGCAACATCGATCAACGAACGCTGGAGACCGCGGAGTTCGAGCTGTCGCGATCGATCGCCCGCCAGGCCGCCGCGGGCGGCGAGCCGATCGTCACCATCGACGCCGCCGGCGACGACCGCTTCCGCGAGGCGGTGTCCGTCTCCGATCTGCACCTGCGATCGGTGCTGGCGGTTCCGCTGTCGATCAAGGGCCGCGTCTCGGGCACGATCTACGTCGACCATCGCCTGCGCAAGGGCGCGTTCGATCAGGAGGACGTGCGGCTGGTGCTGGATTTCGCGGAGCAGGCGGCGATCGCGCTGGAGAACGCGCGCCTGCTCTCGGAATTGCGACGCCGCGAACGCCAGGTCGAAGCGCTGAACCGCCGCCTCGAGGTCGAGCTGGTCGCGCGCCGCGAGGAGCTATCGGGCATCAAGCAGGAACTACGCGACAACCGGGAGGCGCTCGCCGTGCGTTACGACTACCGCAACATCATCGGCCGCACACCACGCATGCTGGATCTGTTCCGGCTGCTCGATCGGATCACGGACACGACGTTGCCCGTCGTCATCCAGGGCGAAAGCGGCACCGGCAAGGAGCTTGTCGCGCGCGCCATTCATTCGAACGGGTTGCGGCGCGACCAGCCGTTCGTCGGAGAGAACTGCGCCGCGATTCCGGAGACGCTACTCGAATCGACGCTGTTCGGCTTCGTGCGCGGCGCTTTCACGGGCGCCGAGCGCGACACGCGCGGGCTGTTCGAGGTCGCGGACGGCGGCACGCTGTTCCTCGACGAGGTCGCCGAGATGTCGCCCGCGATGCAGGGCAAGCTGCTGCGCGTCCTGCAGCTGGGCGAGCTGCGCCGCGTGGGCAGCGAGCGCACGCGCAAGGTCGATGTCCGCATCGTGGCCGCGACGAACCGCGATCTCGCGCGCCTCGTCGACGAAGGGAAGTTCCGCCGCGATCTGTTCTTCCGGTTGAACGTCGCGCAGATCGCGTTGCCGCCGCTGCGCGATCGGCGCGACGACATCCCGCTGATGGTCGAACATTTCCTCGCGAAGCTCGCGGCGGCCGCCGGCCGCCCGGCGCCGAAGCCCCTCGAGCCGGCCGCGCTCGCCCGGCTGGTCGCCTACCGCTGGCCCGGCAACGTCCGCGAGCTGGAGAACGAGATCACGCGCGCCGACGCGCTGTCGGGCGAGCGCATCGGCGTCTCCGACCTGTCGCCGGGGGTGGCCGCCGCGGGGGATCCGGGCGCCGTCGTGCCTGACGATCCGGATAGCCTGCTGCTCAAGCCGCGCGTCGAGCGGCTGGAGCGCTCGCTGCTGCGCGAGGCGCTGGGCCGCGCGTCCAACAACCAGACCAAGGCGGCCGAGATCCTGGGCCTGTCGCGCTTCGGCCTTCAGAAGAAGCTGAAGCGGTACAATTTCAGCGTTTAGGGGCTTCCAGGAGCAAACCGAAGTTGCGGCGAACGCCAACAGAGTTGACGATGCATCGCACAGCGGCCGCGACAATCGCGGGCGTGTCGTCCGATGCCGGCGGCGCGGGCCTTGCTGTTGCACTGCTGCCGAGGCACTCCCGATCATGAACGCGCTGCGACGAAGGCTCCTCAAGCTGGGCGGCCTGCTCGGCCTGTTCACGGTGCTGTGGGCGTGCAACGCGCCGTTCATCCCGGTGCCGCCGCCGGGCGCATCGTTCACCAGCGAGCTGGTCGATGACGGCGCGGGCGGGCAGAAGACCGTCTGGATCACGCACGGCCTCCCGTCGGCCAACGCGGCGAACGCGTACTTCTACATCATCAACGAGCGCACGATGAACGGCGTCATCACCGTCGCGGGAGCCGACGGCACGTACACCGCGCCCGCGCTCGACGGCGTGATGAACGATCACGTCCAGATCACGTACTCGCGGCCGGACGGCGCGAACTACAGCGATTCGATCTGTCTCTTGCTGACGACAGAGGTCTCCGCGACGGGCTCGGCGCCGACCTGTCCGCCGTAGCTGGGCAGCCGCTGAACCTCTTCGCGCGCGATGCGCCACGCCGCCTGGATGATCCACGAGATGGATCGGTCCTGACGGATCGCCTCGCGCTGCGTCTCGTCCAGCATGCCGGAGCTGAAGTACAGCGTGACCTTCTTCTTGGGCGACGGCATGGCTCCCGCCTTCGTCAGGGTGAGATCTTGGCGCTCGGGAAGTAGACCGTCAGGCTCGCCGTCAGGACGAAGGTGTTCGTCCAGGTCAGGTCGTCGTTATCGGCCTTCGAATCGCCGTTCACGTCGCGGCCCGACGGATTGAGCTGCGCGATGATGTCGCTGAGCTCGACGCCCAGCGCGACGGTCTGGCCGAAGAAGGAGTGGAACCCGACGCCGAGCTTGCCGCCCAGCTTCGTTCCTTTGACCGAGCACACGTAGCGGTTGGGGTCCGTCAGATCGGCGGGCGGCGCCTGGTCACACGTTCGTGGCACCGAGCCCGCAGGCTTCACGTTGATGCCCGCGATGCCCGGCGCGACGATGTAGAAGTCGTAGGCCGAAAACAGCTTGCCGAACAGCGAATACTTTCCGGTGAACGGTGTCCATTCGAGCTGCGCGCCGTAGATGCCACCGATCTGTTGCAGCGCGTTCTTCGCGCCGTCGCCCGTAGGCTCGCGATTCACGGGGTTTGGCGAGGGCATGTTCAACGACGTGATGATCCGGTTCTCGAATCCCGTGGCCACTTGCGCGACGCCGAAGTCAGCGAACCCTGCGATCGACAAGAAGTCCGTGATGTGGAACGCGGCGCGCGCGCCCACCAGGACCGTGTGATAGAAGTCCTGGTTGATCGTCGAGCCGCCGCCGACGCCGAGCTCGAAGCGCGTCGACCGCAGCTCGAAGCGCTTCCGGATGGCCGGCGCGTCCCGCAGGGGGCTCACGCGTTGCGCTTGCGCCGCGATGGGAAGGCTCACCGTAGCGAGCGCGACCAGGAGTGCGAAACGGTGCTTGTTCAAGAGCATCGGCATGTCCTTTTGTCGGGCCCGTTATCGGGGGGTCTTGTACGTGAACTTCGTGGGCAGATACAGCCCCACGCCCACATACGCGATGAAGTTGTTGACCAGCACACCTGCCGCAGCGGCCTTGCATGCGTCGGAAGTCGTGCAGTTGCTTTCGCTCGGCAGCGGCTCGTACTTGTCGATGATCAAGTAGTCGCGCAACGCGAAGTTCACTGTGAGCCAGTCGGTCAGGAAGAAGCGGCTACCGAGTCCGACGTTCGGCGTCAGCGCGTTGTTCTTGAACCCCTTCCTGTCCTGCTCGGCGGGGTTGCGCGTGATGTTCTCGGTGACCGTGATACCGAAGCCGCCCGACGCCCAGATCTCCCAGTGGATGATCGAGCGGTTGAACAGGGCGAACTTCCCGTACACCGGGACGTAGCCCATGTTGAACGCGCCGCCGTAGAGATAGCGGTTCAGCGTCGAGCTGCGAACGAACTGCAGACCCACCAGCTCCTCTTGGGTCGAGAGCTGCTTGACGAAGTACTGCCCCTGCAGCCCGACCCACAGCGCGTCGGTCAGGAAGAAGTTCAAGTCCACCGCGAACAGGTAGTGGCGAATCAGATTGTCGTTCACCGTGATGCCCGCGATCGGAGCGATCTCCAACCGATGGCCCTTGAGGAACGCCTTGCGTGGCACGACGACGATGTCCTGCCAGCTCAGAGTCGTCGTCGGCCGCTGCGTCTTCGGGCCGCCGATCTCCTCCGAGATCGTCGACGGCTCGCCGCCTTCGGTCGTGTCGACGCTGCCTTCGGCCGCGGGTGCGGCGGCCTCGCCAGCAGCCTTGTCGCCGCCCGCTTCGCCGCCCGCGTTCTCGTCCGCAGCGGGCGCCGCCGCTTTGCCGCCGCCACCCCGCTTCGCGTGCCCCGTCGCCGTCCAGCCGAGCAGGGCGACGCACAGGGAGAGGCTGATAGCCAGTCGCTTCATGATCCCTCGTTGTCTGGGGGTGGAAATCAGAAGGAGCTAAAACCCAAAAAATATCAATGACTTACGGCACAACCAATGATTCCGCGCACTATAGCACGCTGAAAAATTTCTAATCAATTAAAAACGTTCCGCGCGATCTGCGCGTGACTTTGTGTTCGCGGCGCGCATGCGCGGTTCACGATGCCGCTCCTTCGTTGGAGTGCTCGGCCGGCTCGAAAAGCGCATCAACAAATTCGTCCGGATCGAACGGGCGGAGGTCCTCGACCTTCTCGCCCACGCCGATGTACCGCACCGGAATCTTCAGCTGGTCGGCGATGCCCAGGATGACGCCGCCCTTGGCAGTGCCATCCAGCTTCGTCAGGACGATGCCCGACACCGCCATCGCTTCCGTGAAGATCTGCGCCTGCGCGATCGCGTTCTGACCGCTGGTCGCGTCGATCACCAGCCAGGTCTCGTGCGGCGCGCCGGCGCTCGCCTTGCCGACGGTGCGCCGCACCTTCTGCAGCTCCTGCATCAGATCGGTTTTCGTGTGCAGGCGCCCGGCGGTGTCGCAGATCGCGACGTCGAACGACTCCGTCGCGGCGCGCTTCACGCCGTCGAAGATCACCGACGACGGATCGGCGTTTTCCTTGCCGCGGACCAGCGTCGTCGACGTCCGCTTCGCCCACACGTCCAGCTGCTCGACGGCGGCTGCGCGGAACGTGTCGCCCGCGGCGAGCAGCACCTTCTTGCCGTCGGCGGCGAGGCGCGCCGCGAGCTTGCCGATCGTCGTCGTCTTGCCGCTGCCGTTGACGCCGATGATCAGAAGGACGAACGGTCGCGCCGACGCGAAGTCGACCGGCGGCGCGGGCAGCGACAACATCTCGGTCGCGCGGCGGCGCAGGAACGCCCAGACAGCGTCGGGATCGGCGAGCTCGCGGCGCGACAGCGAGCTGCGAATCTCCTCGAGCAGCTTCTGACTGGTGCGCACGCCGATGTCGGCCGTCAGCAGCACCTTCTCGATCTCGTCGACGACCGACGGATCGATCTGCTTCTTGCCCGCGAAGATCTCGCCCAGGCGCGCGATGAAGCCGCCGCGCGTTCGCTGCAGACCGGGCAACAGCGCCGCCCCCTTGCGCGCGGGCGCCGGGGCGGGAAAGGGGATGACCTGCGCAGGCGCGCGCTCTGGCTCGGGGACTGGCGGTTGTTCGGCCTCGCGGGCGCGGGCAGCGGGTTTACGGGCCGCGGGGGAGGGGGCCGGCTCTTCTTCGGCCGCCGGCTGTTCGGCCTGCTCTTCGGCCTGCTCTTCGGGCTCTTCTTCTTCCTCGGCCGCCTCGAGAGCCGGCTTTTTCTTCTTCTCAGGGAACCGGGGGGCCGGCGCTTCGCCGACCGCGTCGATCATGCGCTGCCGCGACGCGCGGGCCCGCCGGACCAGCACGAAACCGAGCAAACCGCTGACGATCACGCCCCCGACGATTCCGAGCAGCTCGTACAGCTCCGCAGGGTTTATCGGAGCGCTGGTCGGGTCCATGGCGGGTGGGACATTATCATCAAACGTAGGTGCTCATCGACGACGGCCCCGCAACCCCCGTCGACGACAGGATGTCTTTGTAATTTGCATGCGGTGGGCGAACGCGCGACTGTTTACTTCGTGCTCGTCGGGGTGCTACAAGAGAGCGCCGCAGTGACCATACATCTGACGTACCGTCACGTCACTCGGACCCCCACCCGACAGCCGTTCCACAGGAGGCGCGTTTGAAGATCAAGCGCATCGAGATTTGCGGTTTCAAATCCTTCGTCGACAAGACGACCATCTCGTTCCCCGATCCGATCACGTCGATCGTCGGCCCCAACGGCTGCGGGAAATCGAACATCGTCGACTCGATCCGGTGGGTGATGGGCGAGCAGTCGGCGAAGCATCTGCGCGGGCGCGCAATGGAAGACGTCATCTTCGCGGGCTCGGAGAGCCGCGGTCCGGCGGGCATGGCGGAGGTGTCGCTGACGTTCGACGCGAGCGGGCTGGATCAAAGCGCGGCGCCGGGCGGCGTGCCGTGGGGCGCGGCGGCGCCCGAGGAGATCATGGTGACGCGCCGTCTGTACCGCGACGGCAGCAGCGAGTACTTGCTGAACGGCGTGCCGTCGCGTCTGCGCGACGTCGTCGAGTTCTTCCTCGGCACCGGCGTCGGTTCGAAGGCGTACGCGATCATCGAGCAGGGGCGCATCGGGTTCATCGTGTCGTCGCGTCCCGAGGATCGCCGGGGGCTCATCGACGAGGCAGCCGGCATCACCCGCTACAAGTCGAAGAAGAAGGCCGCGGAGCGCCGCATGGATTCGACGCGGCAGCACCTGCTGCGCGTGTCGGACATCATCGGTGAGATCGAAGGCCGGCTGCGTTCGCTGCGACTGCAGGCGCAGAAGGCGGAACGCTACAAGCGCTACAAGGCGGAGCTGAAGGACCTGGACCTCTGGTCGTCGGCGCAGCGCTACCTAGGTCACCTGGCC
>DATMZL010001479.1:0-2363 GCA_035607075.1 Polyangia bacterium | reverse complement strand
CGGCGAGATTGAGCGCGTGTGTCGTGCAGTTGTGATTGTCGATTTCGCCCTGGAGTTCGGCCAGCTTGGCGTCCTTCTCGGCGATCTGGCGCGTGAGCGCGTCGAGTTCCGCGCGCGTCAGTAGCGCGAGTTCCACCGACGAGCCGCGCGCAAACTCGATGATCAGAGGACTCCGCTCGCCCGGCGCCTTCTCCAGCATGTCTCGGCGAAACTGATACCCGAACAACTCATGGAACTGGGTCATTCCTTGTTCCCCTTGAGGATCGGCACGCGGTACCCGCAATCGCAGACGAAGTACCACACGCCGTCGATGTGTTCGCGGACAAACCGGTGACGGCACCAGGCCGGCCGGAGGTAGTCGAGCATGGCGGACACGAGGCGAGGCCTCAGCACTCCGGCACCTCGACGCCGAGCATGGCGAGCTCCTCAACCGCTTCGCCGAGAATCTCGCAGCGCGTGCCTGGTTCGGCGTGCACCAAAAAACACTGCAGGCAAATCAGCACGCGGCGTTCCGGGACATGCGGTCGGAACCTGACCCGCTGCTGACAGAGGGCGCACTTCCCTTGCAGGTCGTCGGCGAAGTAGGACGGGAACATCGCCGGTGCGCAAATCACGATGCGGGCGGTCTCACGATCCGGCATTAGTTCCCTCTCATCTTCTCCACGAGTTCCGTCAACCTGAGCATGAGCGCGTGAGTTTCCCGCAGTTCTTTGACCGCCATTTCCAGGGCGAATTTCAGGGCCGAGTTTTCGCTCCGACACAGCGTGAGATCGTTTTCGAGGATCTCTTGCCACGTGCGCCAGGTCTGGGGATCGTCACTCATGACGGCCGCGAGAGGACCCGATTGCCCTGGGGTGTGACCTGGCCTGGCACACTCGGCCGGCGAGCCGTGCGGATCCAGCCGCCGAGCTCGAGCCAGGCGATCGTCTCGTCAACGCCGCCGACCAGGTGCGCGATCCGGGCGTGCCGACAGTAATTGCGGAAGGTGACCTGTTCAGGGGTCAGCGTGCCGCCCTTGCCCTTGCATTCGATCCAGATCGGGATCCACGGGTTCTCGGGTTGCGGGAACGGCCGCGGCGCCGGCGGCAGAATCACAAACAGATCCGAGATACCGGGCGTCTGGCGCGTGCCCTGGTCGGTCGTCCTCGAGCCGCAGACGCCGCAGTATTGCGCGCGCCTGGTGCCGAGCACGTAGGCGATGCCGCCGAGCTGCCCGATGAGGTTGAGTATCTGCGCCTGCTCGTGCTTCTCGTCGGCGGTCGCCCGAATGAACGTGACGCCGCGCGATGTGGTCGTCGCGCTCATTTTCGAATCCAGCCAGGCTCACTGCCGCCAGGTGCCGGATACGGCGAGCGTGTTCGCCGTCAGGTCGTTCTGCGTCGCCTGGCGGAACACCGCGCCGCCGGCGACGATCGAGATCGAGAGAAACGGGTTGCTGATCACGCTGTAGGCGAGCGGCGTGACCTCGAGCGAGAGAAAGAGGCTCGTGTCCGTCGCGGCAAACGAATTCGCATACGGCAGCGAGCTGACGACCTGGGTGAGACCATCCGCCGGCGTGCTGTAGCGGATGCGCGCGGAGCTCGCGTTGCCCGTCGCGCGGAATTCGAACACGGTGCGCGTGAGCGTCGGGGTCGGCGCCGCGGTCGGCGACGGCGCGATCGGAATGATGATCGTGTCGCGACAGCCGGCGACAGTGAGCGCGACGAGGACGGTCAGCAGGGTTCTCATAACGGCGGCTCCGGCGGTTGAAGGGCGGGATCGTAGAGCGTCTGGATCTGGCGGCCGTATTTCGTCTCGGTGTAGACGATGTCGACGGGCGCGCCGGCTTCTTGCGCATCCTTCGCGGTCGTGGCGATCGTGAGCGAGAACGTGTGGTACGTCTTGCGGTCGTCACCGGTGATGACGAACTTGAACTTGCCATCCTTGAGCGGCCGTTTCACGATGCCGGTGATTTTGACCGTGGCGGCGTCGGCCTTGGGTTTGGCCGGCGGCGCCGGCGTCGCGGGCGCCTCTTCGAGCGTTCGCGCCTCGAGGACCTCGCCGGTCGTCCGATCGACCGTGGTCGACTGCTCCATCTCGTCGCCGGTGTAGATGCCGCTGAGCTCTTGCGGGAAGGCCTTGCGCAGCGCCAGGGCTTCGGCGCACTTCGCGATCATCGTGTCCGGCATCGAGCGCCAGAGGCCGGCCATATGCCCGCCCTCGCCCCGTGCGGCGTAGGCCTCGGTCCGGGCGATGCCCCACACCGGCTCGGTGAACTTCTCGCGCCAGACGCCGACCTTGGCCGCGACAGGCGGCACGTTGGATGAGAGCCAGACATCCGACCAGGCGCCGGCCTCCCCACACCAGAACGGTCCCACCTGGCC
>DATMZL010001213.1:0-4470 GCA_035607075.1 Polyangia bacterium | reverse complement strand
CAAGGCATCGCTCGACGCCGACTCAATCGATCTCGATCCGTCGACGCCTGGGACGCAGCGGTCGGTCATGACCAACGAAGGCGGCTACATGCTCGGCTTGCTCGGCGACGTCACGTTCGTTCCCGCCGACGGCTTTCTGGGCGACGCGGCGATTCGCTACACGATCACCGACAGCGACGGCCTGGTGTCCGAGCCGGCCCACATCCTCGTGACGGTGCAGGAGGTCGCTCGATGAATCCCACGCTGTCCCGAGCCACCGCGCTCCTCTCCGCCATCGGCATCTTCCTGGCGCTGGCCGCCATCGCCGGCGCAGGCGCTGGCAAAATGGAAACCTCCAATCGCCCCGTGCCGCGTATCATGCGCGCGATGTTCGGGAAGCGATCGTGAGACGCGCCGCACTGCTCGCCGCGATCCTCACGACGGTCGCCTGCCGCCAGCTCGCCGGCATCCAGGACCTGCCGAAGCCGTGCGCCGATCCTCTGATGATCGACGACATGGAAGACGGCGACGGCCTCATCTGCGCGTCGGAGGGACGGCACGGTGGCTGGTTCGGCTTCGGCGACGGCAGCGACGGCCACCAGACGCTGACGCTCAATGCGCCGATCGAGGGTGGCCGCGGCGCCAGCCGCAAGGCCGTCCACTTCAACGGCGGCGGCTTCACCAGCTGGGGCGCGATTCTCGGCACCGACTTCAACAACGCCGGCATCAGCCGCGACGTCTACGCCGCGCAGAGCGCCGGCGGTCTCACCTTCTGGATGAAGAGCACCGCGCCCGTGACGGCTCAGCTGCTGTTGCCGGCGACGGTCCTCGTTGCCGACGGCGGCGTTTGCACAGCGACGAATGACTGCAACAACCACTTCGGGTTCAAGATCGCGGCGCCCGACAGCGGGTGGAAACAGTACCAGGTTCCGTTCACTGCGCTCCGGCAGTGGCCCGGCGGTACAGCGACCTGGGATCCAACGCAACTGCTCGGCCTGCAGTTCCTGGTCGACGCGGGCGTCGACTTCGACATCTGGGTCGACGACATCGCTTTCTATCACTGCGCCAGCACCGAATGCCTTCCAACCTGTACGGACGCCAAGTTCCCGGTCTCGTGCGCGAAGGACAACGTTCACCTAGCGGGCTGCTACCCGCCGCGGACCGTGTGCGGCGCGATCGACAGCTGGTGCGCCGATCCGCTGTTGCTCGACGACATGGAAGATGGCGACGCCAACATCTGCGCGAGCGGCGATCGCAAGGGAGCGTGGTACCGATTCGGCGACAAGAAGGCTCTCCTCGAACCGTCCGCGGAGATCTCGGGTGGGCGGGGCGACAGCAACTACGCCGCTCATTTGAGCGGAACAGGTCTGACCGACTGGGGCGCGGGGATGGGGTTCACCCTCAACGCCGTCGGGCAGCAGCCCTATGACGTCTCCGTCGGCGACGGCATCACCTTCTGGATGAAAGCGAAGGGCTGGGTCGGAGTGAATTTCCGACGGGTGGAAACGACCCCGGTCGCCACGCCACCGGGTACGTGCACCGACGCTGCGGACTGCGATCACCATTTCCATTTCAGTGTCTACGCGACCGGGGATGACTGGGTCGAGGTCCGCGTTCCCTTTACGGCGCTCACACAAAGTTTCGGCGGCTCCGGGAGGTTGTCGTGGGATCCGACGCGGATCCTCGCGATCGAGTTCCCGGCGAGTGCGCCGGACGTCGATATCTGGGTCGACGACATCCGCTTCTACAACTGTGAACGCGACGCGTGCCTTCCGACCTGCAACAGCCCCGACTATCCGCGCGCTTGTCCGGCGTCGGGCTCATACCCGGCGGCGTGCTGGCCGGCGGGAACCGACTGCGCCCACCCTCCGGACATCGTCAACACGGGCGTGTGGGGCACCGGCAGCGACGACGTCTGGGTCGTCGGCTATTCCTACTCACGCAACGTGGGGACGGCGGTGCATTGGGACGGAATGCAATGGACCGCTGCGATCGGTGGCGTGGCCGCGCCGATCTTCGCCGTCTGGGGAAGCGACGCCACAAATGTCTGGACGGCGGGTGTCGGCGGAAACATCCGGCGCCGCGTTGGTTCGAACTGGGTCGCTGAGAACAGCGGCACCACGTCGCCGCTTTATCAAGGAATGTGGGGCAGCGGCCCAGACGACGTCTGGGCGGCGGGCTGGAGGGGCACCATCGTGCATCGGGACGCGAACGGCTGGACGGTCGCGCCCGCCCTCACGACCAAGGACCTCTGGGGCCTCTGGGGCAGCGGCCGCGACGACGCGTGGGCCGTCGGCGCGGGCGGGACGATCCTCCGGTTGACGCCGTCGGGCTGGTCCACCTTCGCGAGCGGAACGACCTCCCACCTCGACTGCGTCTGGGGCAGCGGTGCCAACGACGTGTGGGCCGTCGGCGAAACCGTCCTGCACTGGAACGGCGGCCCCACATGGACGAGCGTGCCGGCGGGCACGACGAAATTTCTCGACGGCGTGTGGGCGAGCGGCCCGAACGACGCGTGGGCCGTGGGCGAGGTCGGGACGATCCGCCGCTGGAACGGCACCGAGTGGCGGGACGAACCCAGCAACACGACCGCCTATCTCGACGCCGTGTGGGGCAGCGGCCCGGACGATGTCTACGTCGGCGGCGAGCTGAACACGCTGCTGCACTGGGACGGCACGAAGCTTTCGCCGGTGGAGATCGATTGGGGATCGCTGTGAAGCTCCGCGCGCTCGTCCTGCTCGCGCCGCTATTCGCGAGCGCCGCACCTGACGACGTGTGGGCCGTCGGCAACGACGGTTCCACCGACGTGGGAACGATAGTTCACTGGAATGGCGTCCCGTCGTGGTGACCACCCAACTTCCGTGATGAATGGTCGCGCGCCCGCTTACTTCTGGTCGGCGTACGGATCGGCGGTGGGCGACTTGGGCGCCGGGTGCTCGGTCGTCACGGCTGGGGGTCGCTCCGTCTTCGCATGCACCCGCGGTCGCGGCCGCGCAGCTTCCGTTACCGGCGCCGGTGCCGCGACGACAGGCGGCGCAGCGACAGGTGGAGGCGGCGCGGGCGGCGTCGCCTTGGGCTCTGGCGTTCGAAGCACTCGCGTCTGTATCGCCGGGATCGGCAGCGCGGACGGCGCGGACGGCGTGGTCGCCACCGGGCGACCGCTGGGCATCGCGATCAGCACGCCGCCGACGGCGGCGCCGACCACAACGACCCCGATCACGATCCGCAAAAGCGGTTGCGACCGCGTCACCTTCTGGGTCGTCGGCGCCGCCCTCGACGGCTGGCGCATCGCGCCCGGCGTCGCCGCGATCGTCGGCAGCGCCAGCGCGGCGGCGAGCGCCTCGACTTGCTCGGCCGCCGACGAGAAGCGCTGCTCGGGTTCCCGATGACACGCGCGCGCGAACCAGGTGTCGAACGCCTTCCCCAGCTCGGGGTGCTTTTCCGACGGCGGGCGCATCGGCTCGTGGAGGATCTGCGCCAGGACGTTGATCGGGTCGCCGCGAAAGTAGCTTTCGCCGGCGAGCAGCCGGTACGCGACCAGGCCCAGCGCGAAGCGATCGGTCGCGGGCGTGACGCGCCCGCTGGACGACGCCTGCTCGGGCGCCATGTAGCGCGGCGTCCCGATGATCTGACCGGAACCGGTGGCACCGGTCCCCTCCTCCGCCAGCTTCACGATGCCGAAGTCGAGCACCTTGATGATCGGCGGGCGATCCTCGCCGGTCGTCAGGAACAGGTTCTCGGGCTTGAGATCGCGGTGCACGATGCCCAGCCGGTGGGCCTTGTCGATCGCGACCGCGACCTGGCGCAACCACTCGACCACCATCGCGGGATCGGGCCGCCCGGTCGCCGCCTTCCGCTCCAGGTCCATCCCCTCCAGCAGCTCCATCACCAGGAAGGGCGCGCCGTCCAGCTCGGGCGCGACGTCGGCGTCGGTCACACGGACGACGTGATCGCTCTTGATGCGCGCCGACGCGCGCGCCTCGCGCTTGAAGCGCTCGAGGTTGTCGGCCGACGCGCCCACGCCGGACAGCAACACCTTCAACGCCAGGTGCTCGCCGGTGCGCGCGTGCTCGACCTCGTAGACCGCCCCCATGCCGCCCTTCGCGATCAGACGAACCGGTTGGTAACGGCCGGCGATGAGGGCCGGAAGTTTCGGCGCTGTATTCATCCCAGCAAGCGCCCGCAGACTAACACGGGCCCCGAAGCGATTGACGACGCCGAATGCGTTTACGACTATGCAAGCTCATGGAATCCAGCGTGATTCGCCTGGGTGCCAGCCCTGCTGCGTCGCTGGCTGTCGCAGCGCTGGTCCTCGTCGTCTCGCCCGCTCGCGCGTCCGCCGAGGCGAGCGCCGACGACAAGGCGCTGGCGACGACGCTGTTCCGGGAGGCGCGCGCGGCGATGGCCGAGGGGCGCACGTCGGACGCGTGCGTGAAGTTCGCGGAGAGCCACCACCTGGACCCCAGCGGCGGCACGATCCTGAACCTGGCG
>DATMZL010001557.1:0-5950 GCA_035607075.1 Polyangia bacterium | reverse complement strand
GCCCAACTTCATCGGGCAGGTGCTGGTCGGCATCCTGTTCTTCGCGCTGTTCACGCCGCGCTACGGGTTGCTCCCGCGCGCCTTCCACGAGCTGCTGTTCACGGACCTGGACGCGCACTGGCTGACCGATCCGCCGCTGATCCGGCTGACGATCGTGATCGCGTCGCTGTGGCTGTGGGTCGGCTTCAACATGGTCTACTTCCTGGCGGCGCTGCAGACCGTCGACAAGTCGCTGGAAGAGGCGGCGCGCATCGACGGCGCCAGCCGCTGGCAAGTGTTCTGGCACGTGACGCTGCCGTCCATGCGCCACGTCGTCGTGTTCGTCGTGATCATGAGCGTGATCGGGTCCTACCAGCTGTTCGAGCTGCCGCTGACGCTGCTGTCCGAGAGCAACGGCTACGGCGCTAAGAACGCGGGCCTCACGCTGATCACGTACCTCAACTACAACGGCTTCCGCACCGGCGACCTGGGACTGGGGTCGGCGGTCGGCTGGGTGGTCGCGCTGATCATCTTCACCATCAGCTTGATCCAGATCCGCCTCGCGCGGCTGACGGAGGAGTGACCGCGATGGGGTTCTTTCACTACGCGCTGATCTGGCTGGTCGTCACGTTCATTTATGTGCGCGTGCGCAACCGTGCCCACGCGCGGTGGTACGGGCGCACCGCGGTGATCGTCATCGGCGCGATGCTGGTGCTGGCGCCGTTCGTCTGGCTCGTCCCGGCGGTGTTCAAGACGACGTCCGCGTTTACCGAGTACGTGTTCTTCCCGCCGCCGGCGAAGTGGTCCGATACGCTGACGCTGGACAACTTCCGCAAGCTGTTCGAAGGGCGTCCCAGCCTGCGCGGTCAGGTCCACTTCTGGGAGTACTTTCTGAATTCGACTGTGGTCGCGACGGTGACGACCACGCTGCAGATCGTTTTCTCGTCGCTGGCCGGTTACGCGCTGGCGAAGTTCAACTTCCGCGGGAAGACCGGGCTGACGCTGTTCATGCTGGGGTCGATGATGGTCCCGTCGGTGCTGCTGCAGGCGCCGCTCTACAAGATGGTGGTCGACCTGGGGCTGGTCGATACGCTGCCCGGGCTGATCATCCCGACGATGGTCAGCACCTACGGCACGTTCTTGTTCCGACAGGCGTGTGTCAGCGTGCCGGGCGAGATGCTGGACGCGGCCCGCCTAGACGGGTGCAGCGAGCTCGGCATCTATTTTCGCGTCGTGATGCCGCTGGTGAGGCCGATGGCGGCGGCGTTCTGCTTGGTGGCGTTCCTGGCGAACTGGAACGCGTTCTTCACGCCCAACGTCTTCCTGCACAGCGAGGACAACCTGACCGTTCCCGTGGTGCTGAACCTGCTCCTCGGCGTCCACCGAATGAAGCAAGGCATCTTCCTCGCCGGGACGGCGCTGGCGATGATTCCGCCGGCGGTGCTGTTCTTCTTCCTGCAAAAGGAGTTCATCAGCGGTCTCACGTCAGGCGCAGTCAAAGGTTAACCTTTGAAACCCTTTTGACATAAGTCCGGATGGGGATACTTTCGCGCTTTCCATCATCGGAATCGGAGGAGGCTCCCCAATGACCCAGACCCAAATCGCGATCGCAACCGCCCTGCTGGCCGCGGCCGCAGGGACGGCCTCGGCGCAGGCGCCGAAGCCGGCTCCCGCTCCGGCCGCCGCTCCTGCTGCGGCTCCCGCGGCGAAGCCCGTGGCGGCTGCTCCCGCTGCCGCTCCCGCCGCTCATCCAGCCGCCGCTCCTGCCGCTGCTCCCGCCGCCCATCCAGCCGCCGCTCCCGCTGCAGCCGCCAAGCCGGCCGCTCCTGCTGCCGCACCGGCCGCTGCTCCGGCCGCCGCCGCTGCGCCGGCCGCGCCCAAGATGGAGCCGCCGAAGCCGTCGAAGGAGCTCGAGGCGTTCATGAAGCCGTTCGAGGGCAGCTGGAAGTGCGACACGAAGTTCGCCGCCGGTGCGTTCGGCCCCGGCGCGCCCGAGGTGAACGCCAAGTCGACGGTGAAGTTCAAGAAGGACATGAACGGGTTCTTCTACCGGGGCGACTACGAGGTGAAGAAGCAGAAGGGCGTCGACATGCCGATGAAGGGAACGTTCTACATCGGGTTCGATCCCGGCACGCAGGAGGTCATGGTGACCGGCATCGACACCACCGGCGGCATGGGCGTCGGCGCGGGCAAGATCACCGGCGACACCGTGACCTACACGGGCGAGAGCCGGATGATGGGCATGAAGATGAAGACGCGCGAGACCATGGGCATGAAGCCGGGCGGCAAGGAAGGCTTCCACAAGCTCGAGATCGACATGGGCAAGGGCTTCGCGCTGATGGGCGAAGACACCTGCAAGAAGTAACTCGCGGTTAGCCCAAGCAATTTATTGCAGTAAACCGGGCGGTGCCGCTTTGGCGCCGCCCGGCTAGAATCGCCTCCCCTATGACTTCGCTTTTTCGCACCGGCCCGCTGGTGGCGTTGCTCGCCGTCGCGGGCTGTTTCGGTTCGGGGGACCGGCCCCAGTACATTCCGCCCCAACCACCGGGGCCGGCCGAGGTCGATCTGACGCAGACGTTTCAGCGCATCGACGGGTTCGGCGCATCCAGCGCCTGGACGGGCGGCAACATCACCGACGCGATGGCCGATCTGTTCTTCACGGCCGACACCGGGATCGGCCTGTCGCTGCTGCGGGTCCAGATCAAGCCCACCGGCAACACGCTGGAGTTGGCGACCGCGCAAAAGGCGGTCGCGCGCGGCGCGAAGGTGTGGGCCTCGCCCTGGTCGCCGCCCGGGGAATGGAAGGACAACGGGACGGCGACCAACGGCGGACAGCTGCTGGATGAACATCGCCAGGACTGGGCGAACCGGCTGGCCGCTTTCGCGACCTCGATGGCGGCGCAGGGCATTCCGCTGGTCGCCCTCTCCGCGCAGAACGAGCCGAACTTCGTGACGAACAAATGGGAGACCTGCCACTACGAGCCCGCCCCGCTGGTGACGTTCATCCGCGACTTCCTCGGCCCTGCGCTGGCGGCCAGCGGTCAGGCGGTGCCGGTGATGGCGCCCGAGACGCAGGGATGGGACGGCTTCAAGAGATACGCCGATGCGTTGATGGCCGACACTGTCGCGACGGGGATGATCGGTCCCGTCGCCACGCACAATTACGGCGGGGCGATTGCCTTCGACTACGAACCGACGAAGGCCGCGGGCAAGGTGCTGTGGGAGACGGAGGTCTCCGACGACATGGGCAACAACAACATGGTGCTCGACACGACGATCGAGTCCGGCGTACGCGTCGCGAAGATGATTCACGACAACATGGTCAAGGGCGGCGTCAGTGCCTTCCACTACTGGTGGCTGATGCCGGGGTCAGGCGGCGGCAACGGCGCACTTTCCGCGAACGGCGCGCTCTTGCCGCGGGCCTGGGCGATGGGGAACTGGAGCCGCTTCGTCCGCCCCGGTTTCGTGCGCATCGCGGTGACACCGCAACCGCAGGACTACGTCAACGTCAGCGCGTTCAAGGATCCCGCGGGGACGCGCGTGGTCGTGGTGGCGGTCAACACGCTCTCGAACGAGCGGAGCCAGGATTTCACGATCGCGGGCGGAACGGTCGGGCAGCTCGTGCCCTGGACGACCGCCGACGGGAAGAACCTGGTAGCGCAATCGCCCGTCGGCGTCGTCGACGGCGCATTCACGTACAAGCTGCCCGGCAAGTCCGTGACGTCGTTCGTCGGCGACGTCACGCCCTGACGCGGCGATAGTCGTCCAGCGCGCCTTCCAGCGGTTCGAGGCCGGCGGGCAGCGGGCGGCGCGAGAACGTCTGGAAATAGAGCAGGCAGGCGTTGCGCCACCAGCGCGCCTCCTGTTCCTGGATCGCGAGCAGCTGCTGTACGTGGGCGTGGCGGGCGGGATCGACGAACGCGGCGACGCCGTCCCAGGTCGACTGCATGCGGCGGACGGCTTCGACGCCGGCGCTGTAGCGGTGGCAGAGCTCGTCCCACAGCGTGCGCCCCGACGACGGAGTGCGGTGATCCCAGGGCAGGTGGTGAAACCAGAGCAGCAGGTTCTCGGGGCAGGTGGCCGGATCGGCGAGCTGCTCGCGCAGCGGCGAACGATAGAGCGCGACCGCGTCGCTGCCGGTCGCCGTGCGATCGAAGCCGATGCCGCCCGCGTCGGCGCGGTGGTAGTAGACCGACGTCCAGTCGGCGCGGCCCGCGTCGGCGACATCGACCCACGGTCCCGGGCCGTGGTGGTGGCCCTCGGCCATGATGTGGTGCAGGCCCAGCGGCGTCATGGTGTCGACGATCGTTTCGCGCGACGCCAGCATCATCTGCTTCACGGGCGCGACGAAGCGTTCGTCGGGCGTGAAGGTCATGCGCAGCCACTCGTCAGCGATCTCGGCGGGCGTGAGGTGATAGTTCCAGGCGAGGCGCCCGTACGCGTACCAGTTGGCCTGCGCGAATGGATGACCGCACCAGTTGGCGTCGTCGCCGATGTTGGCGACGGCAGCGATGCCGCCGATCAGGTGGCTCATGCCGCTGGCCCGCAACGTCCCGTCGACGATGCGGGCGACCGGCCACCCTGGTCCCGTGATGTACGTGTCGGCGTCCAGCGCCTCCTTGAACAGCGGCGCCAGATAGGCGAGGTGCGCCCCCTGGCCCAGGTATTCCTGGGTGATCTGCAGCTCGAGGAATTGCTGCGTCAGCGTCATCGCGCCGAACAGCGGATGGAACGGCTCGCGCGGCTGGAAGTCGATCGGGCCGTTCTTGATCTGGATGCGAACGTTCGGGCGAAACTGCCCGTCCAGCGGCGCCAGCTCGGAGAACGCCTGCTTGGCACGATCCTCGTCGACGTCGGCCTTGTAGACGAACGCCCGCCAGATCACGATCGCGGTGTGGTGGGATCCGAGCGCGTCGGCGAGCAGGTTCGCGCCGTCGGCGTGCGTGCGCCCGTAGTCCTGCGGGCCGGGCTGGCCTTCGGAGTTCGCCTTGACCAGGAAGCCGCCGAAGTCGGGGATGAGCGCGAAGATCTCTTCGACCTTGGCGCGCCACCAGGCGGCGACCTCCTGGTCCATGGGATCGGCAGTGGCGAGGCCGCCGAGATCGATCGGCGCGCTGAACTTCGCCGACAGCAACACGCGAATGCCCCAGGGACGGAACACGTCGGCCAGCGCCGCCACCTTGCGCAGATAAAGCGGCGTCAGGATCAGCGCGTTCGCATTGACGTTGTTCAGCACGACGGCGTTGATGCCGATCGACGCGTTGGCGCGGGCGTAGTCGTGGACGCGCGGCGAGATCGTGCCGGGCAGCTCGTCCCAGCGCCAGAGCGATCGGCCCGCGTAGCCGCGTTCGATCGTTCCGTCGAGGTTGTCCCAGTGATCGAGCATGCGCAGCCCGAACAGCGGGCCGCTCTCGAAGGAGATCGCGTCCAGTGGCGCGCCCGTCTGCAAGAGGCGCAGGAAATGGAACACGCCGTAGAGGACGCCGAGCTCGTAGAAGCTGGCGATCGCCAGCACGCCGCGCCCGCCGACCGCGACCGTGCCGATGACAAACGCGTCAGTCGTCATCCAGAACAGCCCGAACAGCGGCGAGTCGTCGTCGATGTCGCCGTTGTCCAGGCCCAGCGCGCCCGCGGGCGTGCCCACGATTAGCGTCGCGTCGGCGGCGGCGTCACAGAACCGGACGTCGCTGCCCAGCAGCCCGCGCAGCCCGTGCGCCAGCTCGTCGCGCGCCGCCGCCAGCGTCGGTGTCGGCGCCGGCATATAGATCGACGCGCACAGGGCGCGCGCTTGCGCCAATCGGTCGGCGCCGGCGATCGGCTCGTAGCGGAGCCAGAGCCGGTAGCCGTCCTCGTCGGTCACTGAGGCTGTGGCTTGTGTCGGTAGAAGTTGACCTGGTCGATCCAGTAGTCGACATAGCCGCCGTCCCAGGTGAAACGAACCACCGAGATCGCCGTCAGATCGAGCTTGGCC
>DATMZL010000947.1:0-2429 GCA_035607075.1 Polyangia bacterium | reverse complement strand
CAGGAAGGGCGCGGCTTCAGCCTGGATCACCCGGGCTTCGGCGGGCTGACCTACCAGCGTCCGCCGCTGTGTGCGGGCGATCCGATCACCGGGTTCTCGTCGAACGGCTTGCCGGTGTTCGGCGTGCACGTGCTTCCGGGGACGATCCGCGCCGCCGACTACGACGATTTCCCGGTCAGCGGCGAGGGCCACACCACGCACGATTTATCCCCCGGAAACGCGGGCGGCCAGTACCGCGCCGGCGACGTCGACATCGCCTGCAGTGCCGAAGGCCAGCCCGTGCTCTCCAGCCTCGCGCCGGGCGAATGGGTCACGTACACCGTTCACGTGCCGACCGCCGGCAACTACACGATCGGCGTGCGCTACGCCGCCGCTGCGGCGGGGGGCGCGATCCGGATCGCCTTCGGCGGCGCCGACGTCGTGGGCGACGTCGCGCTCGCCGCGACCAGCGGCAGCTGGCGCACGATCACGGTCGCGGGCGGCGTGCCGCTGAAGGCCGGCGTGCAGGCGCTGCGCGTGTCGATCGCCGGCGCTGCGAACGCCTTCGATCTCGATTCGATCACCGTCAGCGGCGCCAATTGAATCGGGAGAAGACACGCGCCGAGGAAGTCTTCGCCTCGCCCTCGAAGGGGAGAGCCCGACGAGCCGAAGGCTCGGCGGGTGAGGGGGCCCGCGGTGAAGACGGGCCCCTCACCCTTACCCTCTCCCCGCTACGCGGGGCGAGGGCAAACGGCTTCAGCGGGTCGCAGCTGATCGATCTCGTTGCGCATTTCGTGGGATTGTTCGTCAGCCCCAGAGTTTCCACCACGGGCGTTTGCCGCCCTTGGGCGTTCCTTCGGGCGCGGGTGCCGAGTCGTCGTCTTCCGAAGCATCCTGGTCGGCGGCCGCCAGCGCCTTGCGGAGGCGATCGACGTGCTCGGCGGGAACGTAGGGGATCATCTCCAGCGCGCCCAGCAGTGTCTGGACGATGGCGCCGTTGCGCTCGCCCTTGTGCCGGTACGTCAGATCGATCAGCATCTGGCGGATCTCCCGGGTCGCGTCGGGCTCGCGCAACGCGAGCTCGGCGGACACGCGGATCGCCGCCGCGAGGGGCCAGTCCACCGGGCCCTCCAGCAGCGACATCAGCGCCGTTCGCCGTGCGGTCGCCTTCCAGCCAGGCTCGCACAGGGCGAGCCCGATGAGCGCCGCGACCTGCCAGCGATAGACCCACTCGGGGCCCCCGCACACGCGAACGACCGGCATCCGCGGATAAATCGTCGCGGCCACCCAGTCGCGCGCCGACGCCGCCGGTGGTGCCGTGCGCGAGGCGACGTTCCACATGTCGAGGAAATCGGCCGACGTCTCGAACGCGGTTTCAGCGACCGAGCCGTCGAGCTCGCGCAGCGCGATGCGCTCGATCCAGTCGCTCACCGGCGCGGGCGGCGGCGGCAGCGCCTGGACGATGACGTCGCCGTCGCGCCGCCAGAGCGTGTACTGCGTCGCCTCGCGACCGAGGTCGACGTCATCCGTGCCGGTGTAGGCCGCCAGCCGCGGATCGGGCTGGCCCGCAAACATCAGCGCCTGGCACAGCCTGTTGCTCGGACCTTCCGGACCGCTGACCGCCATCGTGACGTTGCCGCTGCGGATCGCGGCGCCCGCGTCGGCGGGTCCTTTGGCGCGCAACTTCGGATCGGCGGCGACCTGCCGGAGCGCATTCGCCGACGCGTCCTGCATCCGAAACAGATAACCGTGCCCGAGCGCGCGGCGCCGGACGATGTCCAGCGGCGGTTCATCGGGCGCCGGGGCGTTTGCTTGCGCCGCGCGCTGGATGGTCTGGTGTTCGAGGACGTTCTCCTCGTCGGGCGCGCTCGCGGCTCCGAACTTGGCCCATGTCTCGAGGGCGTCAGCCCACCGCCCGGCGTCGGCGAGCACGCGCATCCTCTCCATCAGGTAGACGGCGTCCCCCGACGCGGCGAACCCGCGGTCGAACGCGTCGAGCGCGCCATCGAAGGCCCTCAGCCCCCGGAGCGCGAGGCCGCGGACGGTCTGGACTTGCTCGGGGGCGGCGTTGGTCGCCGCGCGATCGGCAACGTCCAGCGCCTCCTGCCAGCGGCCCGCCCGCCGCAGTACGGATGACGCGATCAGCGCGACGCGCCCGTCGCCAGGAACGGCCGCGACGGCGAGGCGCGCCAGCGGAACCATCTCCTCGGCCGCCGCGCATTCCGCGGCGAGCAGGCGCAGGCGCCCGACGCCGAACGACGTGCAGACGATCAACGCGTGCAGCAGCGGCATCGGGTCGACCGGCAGCCCCTTGCTGCGCGCGTGCTCGAGCCAGTCGGCGATCCAGTGATGAAACCCGAGATGGGGCACGGACCGATGGACCTGGGCGACGAGATTCATCGCCGCCGCGCGGTCACCGTTCTCGTGCAAATGGAACGCGAGCGCCGCCT
>DATMZL010000752.1:0-2894 GCA_035607075.1 Polyangia bacterium | reverse complement strand
AAGGGCTGATGGGCAACGTCCGGCGCGCCAAGCGCGGCAACAACGACGCGATCAACGCCAAGGTCGACGAGCCGGTCGGCACGCCCGCGACGCTGAGCCAGGAAGCGGTCCAGCGCGTGATCCGCCAGAACCTGGCGGGCGTTCGCGCGTGCTTCCTGCGCATCGGCCGCGACGGCGACCAGCGTTCCGGCAAGGCGATCGTCAGCTTCGAGATCGGCGCCGGCGGCGATGTTCACGACACCAAGGTCGACGCGCCCGCGTTCCAGGGGACGTCGCTGCCCGGTTGCGTGCTGGGGATGGTGTCGCACTGGGTGTTCCCGAAGTCGCAGAAGGGCGGCCTCGCAATCAGCTATCCGTTCGTCTTCGTCGGCGGCTAGCCGGAACGGCGATGCGCCGGCCCGCCCTCATCGCCCTCGTCGTGACGGCGGCGTGCGGTGGCGTTGGCGCGTCCGCGCCTGACGGCGGTTCGGGCGGCGCGAGCGGCACGAGCGGCGCGGCGGGAACGACCGGCGCGTCGGGAACGACCGGCGTGGCCGGGACGACAGGCGCGGCGGGCGTCACCGGTGCGGGCGGCGGCGGGACGGGCGGCGCGACGTCGTCGTGCATCGGCACCAAACCGACCGCGACCAACACCGGTGTGCCCGCCGGCTTCGTGCCGACGCCGGTCCAGGGCGACATGATGATCACGCAGGACGGCGCGACCGTCGACGGCAGGGATATCTCCGGCTTCCTGATCATTGCCGCGAGCAACGTGCACGTGACGCGCACGATCGTGCGCGGGCACGCGACGCCGTACACGCAGAACACGGGCGTCATCCGCATAGACTCCGGCAGCAACATCCTGATCGAGGACGTCGAGGTCGCGGTCGCCGCGCCGTCCGCGACCGTCGACGGGATCTGGGGCGATCACTTCGTCGGGCGGCGCCTGAACATCCACGGCGGCGTCGACGGGCTGAAGGCCGGGTCGAACACGACGCTCGAGTGCTCGTACATCCACGACCAGGCGTACTTCGCGTCCGATCCCAACCAGGGCGGCGGTCCCACGCACAACGACGCGATCCAGATCCTATCGGGGACGGGCATCCGCATCGTCGGCAACCAGCTGATCGCGGCGATGGACCAGAACGCCGCCATCCAGATCACGCAGGACTTCGGCGCGGTGGGCGACGTGCACCTGGAAACGAACTGGGCCGACGGTGGCGGCTGCACCTTCAACATCTCGCACAAAGGCGCGGCGTCGCTGACCGACGTGCACGTGATCGGCAACCGCTTCGGGCGGAACTCGTTCTACGCGTGCCCGATCCTCAAGAGCACGCAGACCACGCTCGACCTCTCCGGCAACGTCTGGGACGACACGGGCGCGACCGTTCCGGTCCAGACGCATGACTGAAAATACGCGCGGTCCCTGACGCGATCGATGGCCCGGCGACCGCATCATTGATATAAGTGCCGCCGTCGATGCCCCGTCCCCTCCGGATCGCGCCGTCCATCCTCGCTGCCGATTTTTCGCGACTGGGCGAGGAGGTGAGGGCGGTCGAGGCGGCCGGCGCCGACATGATTCACGTCGACGTCATGGACGGCCAGTTCGTCCCGAACATCACGCTGGGTCCGGACGTCGTGAAGGCGCTCCGCAAGTCAGCGAAGATCCCCCTGGACTTGCACCTGATGATCGTCGACCCGGATCGTTTCATCGAGGACTTCGCGCGCGCGGGTGCCGACTTGATCAACGTGCACGCCGAGGCGGTGCCGGATCTAGCGAAGACCGTCGGGCACATCCGATCGCTGGGAAAGAAGGCGGCGGTCGCGGTCAAGCCCGCAACGCCGCTCGACGTCGTGCTGCCGGTGCTGGCTGACCTGGACATGGTCCTGCTGATGACGGTCAACCCGGGTTTCTCCGGGCAGAAGTTCATCGACTCCGTCGTGCCGAAGATCCGCGACCTGCGCGCGGAGATCGAACGCCGCGGACTGGACGTGGACATCCAGGTCGACGGCGGCATCAATCCGACGACGGTGACGACGGTCGTCCAGGCGGGCGCGAACGTGCTGGTCGCCGGCTACGGGATCTACCGCGCGCCCAACGCCGACTATGCGGCGGCGATCGCCAAGCTGCGCGCCGCGGCGCACTGACGAGAAGAATCCGGAGCCGCGTGGCGTGTCTGCCGCCACCTTGCAGAGCGTGACGCGCGCGTCTGCGATCGGTATGGGCCTGCTCGTGGCAGGGGCCCTGCTCGCGGGGAACGGATGCGGCGGCAGCAACGGAAAGGGGGCGGGCGGCAGGGGAGGGGCCGGGATAGGGAGCGGCGTCGCTGGAACGGGAGGCGCCGCCGGTGCTGGAACGGGCGGCGGCGCGCCTGGAACGGGCGGCGCGACGGGAACGGGCGGCGCGGCGGGAACCGGCGGCGCGACGGGAAGCGCGGGAGCCGGGGCCGCAACAGGCGGGGGCGCGACGGGCGGCGCTGGAGCTGCGGGCACGACGGGCGGCGCTGGAACCGGGGGCGCGACGGGCGGCGCGGGATCTGGCGGCGCGACGGGGGGCGGCGGTACGGGTGGCACCGCCGCCTGCACGTTCGCCGTCACCTCGTCGGTGTCGACGGTGATCCCGACCGTCGGCATCGTGACGTTCACGACCGACCTCCCGGCGATCACCGGTGCCGAGATCCGGTTCGGCCTCGCGTCCACCGGCCCGACGATGTCGGCGCCGGTCGATCTCGCGCTGCCGGACCACCGCACCTTGCTCCTCGGCATGAAGCCGAGCAGCGCCTACGTCTTCAGGATCGTCGCCACGTCCGCAGCCGGCACCTGCACCAGCGCGGACACCATGCTGATGACGGGCCCTGTTCCGGCGGGCATCGCGCGGGCGGTGCCGACGGTGATCGACGCCGCCCGCCACGCCC
>DATMZL010000460.1:0-4122 GCA_035607075.1 Polyangia bacterium | reverse complement strand
CGGGAGAGGGTTAGGGTGAGGGTCCGCCTCTCCTCGCCGCCGCGTGGAGAGAGGCGGTTCCTATTTCTTGCGGCCCTCGCGCAGACCGTAGGCTTCGAGCCAGCGGTAGATCTGGCGGCGGTCGCGGGCGAAGCGGCGCGCGAGCGCGTGGACGCTGCCGCCCAGCTCGTCGAAGGCGCGCAGGAACTCCTCGCGCGTGGGGACGCTGTCGGTCGCCAGCTCCGGGCTCGCGCCCACGCTCGCGTTCGCGCTCCGCGGCGCGGCGTCCGCGGTCGTGGCAGGTCCGGTGAGCCACGCGGGCAGCGCGGCGCGCCCGATCGCACCACCCTGGCCGCGGGCCGCGCCCAGCTCGTGAACGAGGCGCTCGATGCCGCGCAGGTTCAGCGGCCACGAAAATCCCAGCAACGTCTCGGCCGCGTCGACCTCGAAGCGCAGCGGCGCAGCGCCGTCGCGCTTGGCGGCCCACACCGCGTGCAGCCGGTCGACCCAGCCGAGCAGATCCACGCGCCGCTCGCGCAGCGGCGGCACCGGCAGCTCCCAGATCGACAGGCGCGCGTAGAGGTCCTGTCGAAATGTCTGCGCCGCGACGGCGCGCACGAGATCGCGATGCGTCGCCGCGACGACCCGCACGTCCACGCGCGCGGGCTGCGTCGCGCCGACAGGAAGGACCTCCCCCTCTTGCAGCACGCGCAGCAGCTTCGGCTGCAGGGCCAGCGGCAGATCGCCGATCTCGTCGAGGAAGACGGTCCCGCCGTGCGCGGCGCGGAACAGGCCCGGCTGCGCTTCGCCGGCGCCCGTGAACGCGCCCTTGGTGTGGCCGAAGAGCTGGCTCTCGACGATCTCTGCGCTCAGCGCGGCGCAGTTGACGGCGATGTGCTTGCCGCCGCGCCCCGACAGGCGATGGATCTCCCGCGCGATCCGCTCCTTGCCGGTGCCGGTGTCGCCCAGGATCAGGACCGGCGCCGGGTCGACGGCCGCCCGCGCCACCAGCGCGCGCAGCCGCCGGATGAGCGCCGCCGCGCCCGGAATCGCGTCGCGCAACGCTGCATCGCCGTCTCCCGCCGCAGCGCCCGCACCGTCGGCGGCGTCCTGCTCATAGACCAGCAGCATGTCGCCCAGCCGCAGCAACGAGCCGTCGACCAGCGGGCGGGCGTCCGTGCCCGTCACGGGGACGGCATCGGCGCTGGTGCCGTTGCGGCTGCCGAGATCGCGCACGACATGCGCGTGGTGCGCCGCGCTCCAGGCGAGCGCGGCGTGCTGCCGCGAGATGGTCCCGTGGTCCAGCAACAGCCCGTCGAGGCCGGGATCGCGCCCGGCGATCGACTCGCCCTCGCCCAGCGGGAACGCGCGCCGCAGCTCCGGCGGAAACACGACGTGCAGCGCGCACGTCACCCGCCGCGCGCGCGCCTCGGCGCCGCGCGCGCCCGTCACGGTCGTCGCGGCGGGCGGCCGGTCGCGCGGCGCGGACGCCATCGCTAGAAGCCCCCCACCATCGCAAGACCTCCGCCATTGCCAGGCGACACCCATCCCGACAACGTCGGGCGGTCCGCGTCGCGCGGCACGCGATCGTAGCGATCGGGATCGTCGCCGGTCAGCAGCAAGACGACGCCGACGGCCGCCGCCGCGACGCCTACACCGACACCGACGAGCGCGCCGGTCTGGATCGCCTCGTGCCGATCGACTCGATCAGCGGCGCCCGGCCCCTCTGCCATGCAACGATCCCGTTCGGGCTGTGTGACGGCTGCCGCGCAGTCCTGCTGAACACGTTCGTAGTTGCTGCGCGCGTCCGCGAGCGATCCCCGGTTCGCCGCGACGGTCACGCCGCCTGCGACGGCCAGCGCCGCGCCGCCCAGCGCCCCCACGCGGCCCCAGGTGCGCCGGACTGCGATCCGGCGCTTGTATTCGGCGCGCGTCTCGGGCGTCGGCAGCAGCGTCACCTTCGCGACGACGTCGCCGCCCTCCGGAACGTCGACGGTGCGCTCGGCCGGCACGAACCCGGCCCGCGCGACGCGCACGTCGTGCAGCCCGGGCGGCAGCGACAACGGCGCGCGGTACGCGCCCAGCGGGCGGCCGTCGACGGTGACGTCCGGATCGGGCTCGCTCACGGCCAGCGCCAGCCGCCCGCGTCGCGCCGCCGCGCCCTCGTCCTCGCGCAGCTCGAAGGCCAGCTCACCGCGCGCGCCATCGTCGAGCGCGATCTCGCGCTGGGTCGCGAAGTATCCGGGCCGGCGCAGCTCGACGTTGCGCTTTCCGGGCGCCACCGCGATCGAACCCGGCAACGGCGTGCGCCCCACCGGCTGCCCGTCGACGACAACCTCGGCGCCCGGCACCGTCGCGCGCACCGACAGGTGCGCCAGGCGCAGCTCGCTGGGTTCGAGGTCCAGGCGCAGCTGCTGCGTCGTCTGGCCGGCGAGCGTGATCTGCCTGCGCACCGGCAAGTACCCGGGTCCGATAGCCGCCACGATGTGCGTCCCCGCCGCGAGCGACAGCGGCGCCGCCAGCGGCGTCTTCCCAGCCTCGATCCCGTCCGCTTCGATCGTCGCGGGCACATTTGTAATGACGTCGAGCTGCGCCACGCGTCGGGCCTGCTCGTCGCGCGTGCGGCGCGCGCGCTCGAGGCTGACGGCGGGCAGCAGCCCCGGCGCAGCGAGCACCTGGTCGAACGCGCGCACCGCCTCGACGGGGCGGTTCGTCGCCGCATACACGAGACCCATGTTGTAGAGGACCTGCGGATGCGGCGCGATCTCGTACACGCGCGTCAGCTCCGCCAGGGCGCCCGCGTTGTCGCCCTGCTCGAGCAGCGCGATCCCGCGATCGAACCGCTCGGCCGCCTCCGCGCGGCGCGGATCGTCGGCCGCGCGTGCGGCGCCGCCGCCCGCGGCCAGCAACACGACGGTCAGCAACGCCCGCTTCATCGGAAGGGGTTCTCCTGCAGATAGCCTTCCTCGTCGAGCCGCGAGGGCCGTTCGCCGGAGCGCGCACCGGCGTGGTCCAGCCGGCCGTCCAGTCGGCGAACGCGCGAGCGCGGCGGCGCCTTCTCTTGCGGCATCCGCGGCAGCGCCGGTTCTACGGCCGACGCGGGCGCCGCCGGCGCGACGTCCGGCGCTGCGCGGACCGCCGTCGACGTCGGCGCCGTCGCCGGAACCGGCCGGCCTCGCGGTGCGATGATCGCGACCGCGCCCGCGAGCACGGCCCCGATCGCGGCGGCGGCCACGACGAAGCCGCGTCGGCCCGCGCGAGGCCGCGGCGATGCCGCCGCGACCGACGACGTCCCGGGCAGCGCTCGCGCGATCGCCGGAGCGGCCGCCGCCGCGCCCGGCTGCGTCTCGCCCGGCTGCGCGTCCTCCAGGATGCCGCCCAGCTCGTCGCCCAGGGCGCGCGCGCTCTGCGGCCGCGCCGCCGGATCTTTCTGCAGGCAGCGCAGGATCAGCGCCTCCAGCCGCGGCGGCAGACGCGCATGCACCGACGGCGGCGCCGGCGCCGCCGTGATCTGCTGCGAGACGACCGCGAGAAACGACGCGCCCTCGAACGGCAACCGCCCCGTCCACATCCGGTAGAGGATCACGCCCATCGCGTAGATGTCGGCGCGCGCGTCGACGGGCTCGCCGCGGCACTGCTCGGGCGCCATGAAGTGCGCCGTCCCCATCGCGACGCCGGTTTCGGTCGCCAGCGACGCGTCACGGTCCTCGGCCAGCTTGGCGATGCCGAAGTCGAGGATCTTCGCGTACGGCTGACCGTGCCGCGGCGTCGCGATCCACAGGTTCTCGGGCTTGAGGTCGCGGTGGACGATGTGTTCCTGGTGCGCCGCCTCGAGCGCCTCGCAGATCTGCAGCAGCAAGCGGCGCGCTTCCGACGGCGGCAGCGGTCCGCGCTCGAGCCGCGCCGCCAGCGTCTCGCCCTCGAGCAGCTCCATCACGAAGTAGTGCCGCCCGTCGACCAGCCGTCCGAACGCGAAGATGTCGATGATGTTCGGGTGACGGATCTTGTTGACCGCGCGCGCCTCGTCGACGAACCGCTGCACGAGCCGCGCGTCGCGCGACAGCTCCGCCGCCAGCACCTTCACCGCCACGCGCGCGCCGATCTCCGGCTGGCGTGCGGCGTACACCGCGCCCATCCCGCCCT